>JAUVYD010000136.1 GCA_030603265.1 Dehalococcoidia bacterium | reverse complement strand
GGAGGGGCTCAGACAGGGCTCGGTGCGCACCGCGGCGGCAATGACGGAAACGGCGCGACTGCTCCGGGCACACGGTCTTGATCTCCGGGAGGTCAGCATCGGTTGTACGCCAGCCGTGCGCTACAACATGGCTGTTCCGGGCATCACCGAGGTGAGACCGGGAACGTACGTGTTCAACGACTTCAACTGCGTCATCGAGGGCGTGGCAACCGTTGAGACCTGCGCTCTCACCGTGCTGGTGACGGTTGTCAGCATCGCTGCAGACGACAGGGCAATCGTTGACGCAGGGTCGAAGGTCTTCAGTTCGGACGGGCTAGCTCATTCCGAGAAGCGAGGTTTCGGCTTCGTTCTGGAGCATCCCGACATCGTCATCGATCACTTCAACGAAGAGCACGGCTATCTCGTACTGAAGAACGCCAGGGAACGACTACATATCGGCCAACGACTGCAAGTCATTCCCAATCACGTCTGCCCCGTTGTGAACCTCGCAGATGTGATGTACGGGGTCCGCTCCGGTGCTCTTGAGAAACGAATAGAGGTGAGCGCAAGAGGCAAGGCACAGTAGGACCGGCAGCGGAGACCTGCTCACTGGAAGACCAAGGTAGTTGAAGGCACTGCGGCAATAGTCAGAACGAGTTCCTCGACGGCGCAGGCACGCCCCTTCCCGGAGAGTCGCGTTGCCGCTCATGATATTCGGCACGATTCCCGTGCTGATTGCGACCACCTGCTGGCCGGACCTGGCCCTCACATTGCCCGGATTGCTGATGCCTCAGGTCATGGGAGGAGTTCTGGCTGGTGCGGGACTGTCCTGCGCGTGCGGCCCTCTGTAGGGACCGCCGTTCGCGCAGAGCCAGTGAATACGACATCCAGTGAATACGAACATGTTGACACGGACAATGGCGCTCTGGTACGGTCAACCTTGAGGATAGTCGAAGGCGAAGGTCGGATATGACACCTCCTAAGGGTCGTGTGCGGGTTGCTGCCGACACCCACACGATTGGCCGATGTGCCCCGGAACCGTGCCATATTTGGGTGTGGTCGGCATGGGCGGGGGTGATGGTGTTCATCGGCGCGTGAGGACCGTGGTGGGCGCGTGTTCTTCGAAATGCTGCAGTGAAGGCTATGTTCGCGCAGACGATGGATCCGCGTGAATGAGCAGGAGGCGAGATGTAAGATAGTCAACGGTGGCACCCGTATCCTGACGAGCCTGTGCATGAAGGTGAGAAATTCCACTAGGAGGAGGTTGAAGATATGTTTAAGCACACGACAATACTGTTGGCGACTCTACTGTTGGCACTGGTGACGGTCTTCTCAAGTTGTGCTCCGGCTGCTCCTGGCACTGATTCCTCCGGTGCGGCAGCAGATCTCGACTATGAGTACAACTGGAGGATGACCACGGCCATTGGCTCCGAGACCGACCTGGCCAAAGCATGCGTTGTTCTGGCCGACAAGATCGGAGACCGAACCGAGGGGCGGGTCAATGTCACCGTCTATGCGGATGCCGCGTTGGGCGCCTGGGACCTCACAAATGAGATGATCCAGCGTGGCGACATCGAGATGATGTGTGAAGCCCTGGATGACAGCTGGGATCCCAGGATCGCCATCGGCTACTACATGCCCTTCCTGTACATCGACTACGCGGCCCAAGCACAACTGTGCGGGCCTGGCGGTGTGGTCTATGACCTTCTCAATCAGGTCACAGGAGGATTGAACTACCGGGTTCTGAGCTATTTCTCTGCCGGAGTCGGTGGTGTCAGCCTCACTGAGGTGCCCGAGGCGCCATTTGACCCCGATGTAGCGAAAGGCATGAAGACCAGGGTGATGGCACTTACCGCGTGCCGGCTCACCTACGAGCGGCTTGGGTACATGGTGGCGGCCATACCGTTTGGCGAGGTCTACACCGCGATCCAAACCGGCATCGTCCAGGGGCAGCAGGGTGGCGGCACGATGCAGGCCTGGATGTTCAGGGACGTGAACAGTGTCTGGCTCCACTACAAGGACTACATCGAGCCCAACTGGTGGTCCATCAACGAAGACGCCTGGCAGAGTCTCCACCCGACAGATCAGGGTATCATCCTCGACGCGTGCCAGGAACAGCAGCAGATTCAGCTTGACTACGTGGCGGAAATGGACGAGAAGTACATGGGCCAGCTGAAGGACTATGGCTGGACCATTCTCAAACCTACCGATGCGGAGTGGGAGAATATGGCTGCTGCAGTCCGAGCGGACGTCTGGCCGGAACTGGTGCCGCTCATCAGCCCCGAGTTCGTTGACGCGGTGTGCGATGACCTCGGAATCGAGCGTGTTACCTAGTCGCTGTTAGAGAGTGGTCGGGAACATGGCTGGGGGAGCCCGAAACGGGCTTCCCCAGCGTTTGAACGGAGGAGAAGAGTGAACTCGACTTGGCTGGACAGGATGCTGTTTCGCTGGCTTCCGTCCTTCATGCGCATCTTAATGGTGGTGGCCGCCGTGCCGTTGATCCTTCTGGTCTTCGCACAGGTTTGGCTGCGTTACGTCTTCCAACTGCCCCTTCTCTGGGTGGAAGAGGTGGCCATTACTCCTGCCTTCTGGATGTACATGACCGGAGCTGCCTATGCTGCATATGACAAGTCCCACATCAGGATAGGGGTACTGGATCTCGCGATCAAGAATGCAAGACGACTTCTCACTGCGAAGTTCATAGCCTCCGCAATCACGCTATGCCTCGCTGCACTGTTCCTGTCGTGGGGTTTCAACTTCTTCGTCGAGGATCTTCAATCTGGTCCGCAGACAGCCACCCTCAGGTATCCGCTGGTGTATGCCCGCTCCTCCTTCTTCCTTTCGGCAGGCATCCTGGGCGGCCTCTATTTCCTTGTAGATACGATTGACCTGGCACGCCAACTCTTCTGGCACAAGGAACCGCTCAAGAAGGGAGGTGAGTGACGATGGACTCGGCGTTGCTTGGCATACCTTACCTGGGTCTCGTGGTGTGTGTCGTCGTCCTGGTTGGGTTGCTGATGCTGGGTATCCCGGCGCCTTTTGCCTTTATGGGCGCGTGCGTGTTCCTGATCTATACCTACGGGTTTGACCCTGGAGCCCAGTTGCCCGTGGCATTCCACAAGATGAAGTCACTCACTCTTCTTTCGCTGCCGTTCTTCATCATGCTTGGGGGATTCATGACAGTCGGCGGCATCTCGACGCGTCTGGTTGAAGTTGCCGACGCTCTGGTGGGGAGGGTAACCGGTGGGCTGGGTATGGTGGCGATTGTCAGTTGCGCAATTGTCGGAGCCATCGCCGGCACCTGTTCGGCCGCAGTTGCAGCTCTGGGCGGATTGATTATCCCCGAAATGGAGAAGCGCGGCTACACCCGGGGATATGCGACCGGCCTGTTGGCGGTCGCTTCCGTACTTGGACAGTTGATTCCGCCCAGCGTACCTATGATATTGTACGGCTTCATCACCATGACGTCGGTCACCGCCTGTTTCCTCGCAGGGGTTGGGCCCGGCATCCTCACCATCATCATCTACTGCACCGTCAACTACTTCATGGTGAGGAACAACCCCAACATTATCAAGTCTCCTCCGATGAGTCTGAAGTTGCAGGTCAAGCAGGTGGCGAAGGCCACCCGGCATGCCGCCTTCGCGATGTCGATGCCTTTCATTCTGCTTGGTGGCATCTACGGCGGCATCTTCACTCCCACGGAGGCGGCGGCGGTAGCGCTGGTAGTAGCTGTAGTCATTGGTCTGTTCATCCATCGCGACTTGAAGTTCAAGGACATCGGCAAAGTCCTCGTGACGCAGTCCGTTACCACGGGCGTAGTCGTGCTGATGGTGATCTTCGTGCTCATTCTCAGCCGCATCATGACAATGCAGAACATCCCCCAGGACATGATCCGGTTCGTCAGCGGACTCACGGAGAATTACTACCTGACACTGCTCATGGTAAACGTGTTCCTGGTACTCCTTGGGATGCTCGTCGACGACTTCACCGGGACGCTGCTGGCAGCTCCTCTGCTCTTCCCTCTGATGCTGCACCTGGGCGTCCACCCGGTTCATTTTGCGGCGATTCTGGGTACCAATCTGGGGCTTGGAAATGTGACTCCTCCCATGGCGCCAATCCTCTACCTGGCAGGCAGGGTCGGCAACGTGACCATCGATAAGATGATTAAGCCGGCGCTGATCTTCATGATCTTCGGGGCGGTGCCGGTCGTCCTGGCTACCACTTTCTGGCCCGACCTGTCGCTGTTCCTGCCGCGCTTGTTTATGCCGGAGCTAATGGCAAGCGGGAGGTAGAGAGGGGATTCCTGATCGCTGGATGGAAGAGCGTCGTACGTTGGTAGACGGGTGGTCCGGACGTTGCGGCCCGCTGTACGGCCATTTCGTCTGGTATGGCGTCCTCGGAAGAGGTTCAACGCATGGCAAGAGTTGTGGATATGGGTTAGATTCCGGTGTGTGTCAATGACGCATATCGAATGACCAGGCAACCGAGGAGATTTGTGGAGATGCAGAAAGAACAAGATGCCCTGATTGCGAAGTACATAGAGAGCCATCCCGGTTCTCAGAAGCTGCACGAGCAGGCGGCAGGACTGTTTGCCGCGAACGGAGCGACTCACGCTGCGCGGGTGATGGAGCCGTTCAGGCCCTATATAACGCACGCGAAAGGGTCCCGAAAGTGGGACGTCGACGGCAATGAGTACATCGACTACGTGATGGGTCACGGCACGCTCATTCTGGGGCACAGCCACCCCGTCATTGTGGATGCCCTCGAGGCGCAGATTGCCCGGGGAACACTCTACGGCGACAACCACGAGTTGGAGGTTGAGTGTGCGACGCTCATACAGCGGATGATGCCGGTCGCGGAGCGCGTGGAGTTCTGCACATGTGGACAGGAAGCGAACATGATGGGCATCTGGCTCAGCCGTGTCTTTACGGGAAGGAAGAAGGTTCTTCGGTTCGTGGACAACTTC
>JAUVYD010000212.1 GCA_030603265.1 Dehalococcoidia bacterium | reverse complement strand
CCGCGCGGCGAAGAGCTGCAGATGGCTGTCCCCTATCCCGAACGTGAACTCCACGCCCTGCGCCTGCACCATTCGCGCGATTGCTTCCCACGGATACATGTCCGTCCTCCTGTCTGCGTAGTCTTTCTTCCTGCTCGGCTTCTGCCCCGGGCTGCTCTCAGGCCTCCTGAACGAAGCAGAGCAGTCTGCGCGGCGTCTCGACGGTTATCTGCCGGATCTGAGCGTCGGTCAGTCCCCGCCTCCGCATCATCGGTACAACGTAGGTCGGTATATGTACGTAGCCCCATCCTCCCCAGCATACGCGGCGGCTTCGCACACACATGTCGTGCGAGATAACAACCTGCTGGATGTGTCCTCTCTCCGCAAGGGCCATCACCTCGTAGATTCTATCCGTGTCGTTGGGAAGGTCCATGTAGTCGTCCGATGTCCAGTAGGACGGGAAATGCCCCTCCCATCCCCAGAGGTCGTACTCAAGTACACAGCCGGTCTCAGCCAGGCGAAGCCTGTCCACCGGGTCGCGCAGCCGTGCGTCTGTGTGGCAGAAGATGACCCTTGTGAGGTCTGCCCCGGCCTCGCGCAGGGCGTCGGCCAGGTGAAATGGCGCCTCGCGATTGCGGCCCGGGTGAATGCTGATACACGCGCCGGTTTCCTGCTGGGCAATTGCGGCCGCGCGTACCGACCTCAACTCCATCTCCGTAACCGGCCAGCTGCAGCCTATCTCTCCGATGATGCCGGCACGTATGCCCGTATTGCCCACACCTTCCCTCACATCCCGCACGAAGAACGCAACGATGTCATCCACGCTCATGTCGCGGTACTCCTGCGTCAGAGAAGGCTCGGTGTAGAGCCCTGTTCCCATTACGATGTTGACGCCCGTCTCGCGTGAGATACGAGCCAGGGCCGAAGGGTCGCGCCCTATCCCCTGAATCGTGGCGTCCACCAGGGTGACCCCACCCGCATTGCGGTACAGAAGGAGCTCACGGACGGCCTCCTGCTCATCCAGCATGCGGACGTTGTCCAGGTTCTCGTAGGGGTGGTATCGCAGCCAGCTGAGTGTTTTCCAGCCGACCGGGCTGTGCGCCATGTGCTTGTCGGAAGCAGCCGACGGCTCGGAGAAGATGGAACTGCCGTCGAAGACCAGGTGCTCGTGAGGTAGCGTGAAGCCGAGTGCTGCTCCGTCGACTGTCCCCAACACTGTCTGTGCCTTGCTCGTCATCGAATTCCTCCCCTGATGAGTTGATGATGCTGCGTGCCTGCCCGACTATAGTGCCACAAGCGACGTCCCCGGGAAAGGAGGCTGCCAGACACGGATTGGCCCGTGTGCAGCAAGAACCGTGGCCTGGCGGCGCAAGAAACCCTGGCGAATGAGCTTTCGTGACGGCTGAAGGCCACACGCCCGGCGCGTCGCCTCCGAACGCGCTCAACACGACGATTGCAGTCAGGGATGTTAAACTCTAGCTTCCGCACCCGCGCCGCTCGTGAGTTCCGTTCGGCCCGGGTGTATCTGAACTGAGGGAGGCAAAAGAGTGAAAAAGGTGACCCAGGGACCGCAGACATCGTTCTATCCCCTACCCACCCTGCTCATTGGCGCTATGGTGGACGGAAAGCCGAACTTCATGACGGCAGTATATGGCGGCCTCGCCAATGGCAAGCCGCCGATGCTGTCAGTCAGCATCGTACGCTCTCGATACACATGGGGGGCCATCAAAGTCGGCGCCACCTTCTCCGTGAATATCCCGTCGGCCGCGCAGGCACGTGAAGTTGACTTCTGCGGCCTCGAATCCGGCTCCAAGGTGGACAAGATAAAGCGTTGCGGCTTCAAGGTCTTCTACGGCGATCTCAAGACGGCTCCACTCATCGAGCAGTGCCCTATCAACCTGGAATGTGTGGCAGCACACATCATTGACCTCGAAATGCACTCGTTGGTGGTCGCTGACATCAAGCAGACGCATGTCTCGGAGGACTGCCTTACCGACGGCGCTCTGGATCCGATGAAGGTGGACCCTCTTGTCTTCCTGACTGCCCCCGCACGCAAGTATGTGCGCATCGGTGAGGTCGTCGGAGACGCATTCAAGATGGGGCTGGACCTGAAATAGCCCGCTGGTGACGGCGACGGATGCGCCGGCCGGCAGGTTCTGACGCCATCCGCCCCAGCGCGGGTTCTGTTGACCCTGTGTGTTCTATCGAGGGAAGTATGAGGCCCCCTCCAAGCGTTGCCCCGGGTCCATGGAGAAGGTTCGAATGTAGGGGTCGTTCGGGAACGCCCCGGTCATTGTCTGGAACCACGGTTGAAGCCCAGATCCAACCGTGGAAGCCTTTCAGTTGCCGCAGACATCGACGCGCCAGACAGCGTCAACCACGTGCGGCACACAATCACCGGGCGCTTCCCGAAGCGCCCCTACTACAGACCACACCCCTATCCGCGGGGGGTAAACAACGTTCTCGAGAACGATTGGGCTCGTGATCACCGGCTTCTTCCGCCCCCTCCTGTAGAGCATCACCGTCTCCTGCATGCGGATATCTCGCTGAACGGTCAAGTGAGGACAGAATCGCCTACCATCAGCATTCCGAAGGACGACAATATGACGATTGCAGTCCCAGACGCTACACTGTAGCGACAGTCGACGAACCGCTCCCGGGTTCCGTTCGGCCAGCGTGTGTCTAGCGGAAGGAGACATGAGAGTGAGCAAAGTAACGAAAGGACCGCAGACCTGGCTCTATCCCCTACCCGCCCTGCTCATCGGGACGGTCGTCGACGGCAAGCCCAATTTCATGACCGCGGCGTGGGGCAGCATTGCGAACGCCGAGCCACCTATGTTGTCTGTTGCCATTCGTCGCTCTCGACACACACGGAGCGGCATCGAACCCGGCGCCACGTTCTCCGTGAATATCCCTTCGGCCGCGCAGGCGCGGGAAGTGGACTTCTGCGGCATCGAATCGGGCTCGAAGACGGACAAGGTGGAGCGCTGCGGGTTCACGGTCTTCTACGGGAAGCTTGAGACGGCTCCGCTCATCCAGCAGTGTCCCGTCAACCTTGAGTGCGTGGTGCAACACATCCTTGAACTTGGCACGCACTCACTCGTGGTCGCAGACATCAAGGAAACCCACGTCTCCGAGGATTGCCTTAGCGACGGCGCGCTGGACGTGACGAAGGTGGACCCTCT
>JAUVYD010000161.1 GCA_030603265.1 Dehalococcoidia bacterium | reverse complement strand
TTCGACAACAAGGGAGACGCAATCCTCGCCGGGGTGGGCCTTCAGCAGGTCGACAAGCTTCGCGAGAAGCGCGATGTCCGCCTCAGTATCATCTGTCTCCTTCACCTCCACGACCAGCACGCGTGGCTTCGCCCGGCGGCGGGTGGCGCCGCTGGGCCGCGCGTACCTCTGAGCAGTCTGGCAGCTTATCTGGAGTTGGCCTTCCCTGCCCCTCAGCTGTCCTTTCACGACAATCACGGCCCCATCGTTCCAGAGTCCCTTCGTGTTCTCGTGAACCCTGGGCCAGACCGTGACCTCAATACTGCCCGACATGTCTTCGAGTTCCGCGACGACAAATGGCCGTCCCTCCCGCGTGAAGGAGTTCCTGACAGAGACAACCATGCCCGCAACGACTACTTCTCGCCCCACGAGTTCGTGCCCCAACTCTCCACAGGGCGCGGAGACGATATCCGCCAGCTCCGCGGCGAAGCTCTCCATTGGGTGCGGAGAGAAGTACACCCCTGTGAGCTCCTTCTCCCAGGCTATCCTGTCCTTGGCGGGCACATCCTGCGCTCCGCTGTCGACGCACAAATCAAGTCCCACCGGGGACTCTGACCACGACTCAAACATCGAGGTCTGCCCCGTGTCACGACTGCGTTGTTCGGCCTGCGCCAGCGCGACGATGCGATCAAGGGACGCCAGGAGTCCAGCCCTGGAGCCAAGGCAGTCAAACGTTCCAACGCGGATGAGGCTCTCCATGCCCTTCTTGTTGACCCCGCGCGTGCCAACTCTCCTGCAGAAATCCTCGATAGAGGCAAATGGGCCGCCCTCGCTGCGGGCCCCCGCGATTGCTTCGACCGGAGCCTGTCCCACGTTCTTCACCGATGCAATGCCGAACCTGATTGCCGCACCACTGTCCGTTTCCTCGATTTCGAAGCCGGGCAGGCTGTAGTTCACATCCGGAGGCAGGATCCCAATGCCCGCCTTGCGGCACTCCTCCACTGCGAGACAGACTTTCTCCGGGTTGTCCCAGTACGTGTTGAGGAATGCCGTGAAATACTCTATGGGGTAGTTAGCCTTCAGGTAGGCACCCCGATAGGCCAGGAGTGCATAGCTGACGCTGTGCGCCTTGTTGAAGGCATATCCCGCGAAAGGCTCTATGAGAGCGAATACCTCGTGTGCAAGACCGGAGTCAATCCCGCTTTCTACGGCGCCGGCGACGAAAGTCTCCTGTTGCTGCTTCATCACTTCAGGGATCTTCTTCCCCATGGCCTTGCGGAAGATGTCCGCCTGTCCCATCGAGTATCCCGCCAGAGTGCGCGCGATGAACATCACCTGTTCCTGATACACGATGACGCCGTACGTCTCCTGCAGTATCTCCTCCAGCGCAGGATGTGGATATCTGACGGGAGCAACACCCTGCTTCGCCCTTACGAACGTGTCGATCTGCTCCATCGGGCCAGGACGATACAGAGCAACCATGGCGGAGATGTCAGCAAACACGGAGGGCCCGAGATCCTGGAGGTGGCGACGCATACCCTTGCTCTCAAGCTGAAATATGTCTCGAGTCTCGCCGGAGGCCAGTAATTCGAATGTCTTTGCGTCATCGAGGGGGAGGTGTTCGAATTCAATCGCGACCCCATGTCCCCGGAGAATCAAGGCTCTGGCCTTGGCCAGTATGCTCAGATTCGACAGTCCGAGGAAGTCCATCTTGAGCAATCCGAGCTTGGCGATGTTCCACATGTTGTACTGCGTCATCATGCCCTGCTGGCCGCTCTTGCCGACAGGCTGAAGCGGCGCATAGCGTACGAGCGGATCTCGAGAGATGACCACTCCCGCAGCATGTGTACTGGCATGCCGGACAAGCCCCTCAATCTGGCGCGCGGAGTCGATAAGGCGCCGGATGTCGTCGTCCTCGTCGTAGAGCCGCCTGAACTCGGGGCTTTCCGCAAGAGCGCGTCCAAGGTTGATTGTCAGCTCCTGGGGAATCAGTCGTGCGACACTGTCAACCTTGCCGTAGGGCAGGCCGAGCGCGCGACCGGCATCACGTATCGAGCCCCTCGCCCCCATCGTGCCAAACGAGATGATCTGCGCGACATGATCGGTGCCGTATTTCGCGTTGACGTACGCCAGCATCTCATCCCGGCGGTCATCCTGAAAATCGAGATCGATATCCGGCATCTCGCTGCGTTCGATGTTGAGAAAGCGCTCGAACACCAGTCCGTGCTCGAGAGGGTCGATATCCGTGATATTCACGCAGTACAAGACCAGGCTGGCAGCAGCACTCCCGCGCACACCGTAGTAGACACCGCTTCGCTTGGCGTACGAGACGATGTCCCACACGACAAGGAAGTAGTGCGCGAACTGCGTCTTTCGAATGACGTCAAGTTCGTGCCGGAGTCTCTCCTTCTGCTCCTCTGTAGGCTCGGCGTAACGCTTGCTCAGTCCTTCCCAGCAGAGCGAGGACAGATACTCATCGGCCGAGAGACCTTCCGGCAAGGCGACCTCCGGAAGATGCAACTCACTGAAGTCCAATTCAACGTCGCATTGCTCCGCGATTCGGACGCTGTTCTCAACAGCTTCAGGCAGGTCCGCATATGTCTCCGACACTTCGTCGGGGCTACGGAGATAGAAATAGTCTCCGGCCATCCTGAGCCGCTTCTCGTCATGAACGCACGCGTTCGTCTGGACGCAGAGCAGGAGATCATGGGCCTCAGCGTCAGCCCTGTTGACGTAGTGGACATCGAACGTTGCGACGAGAGGGATGCTCAGCTTGCGCGAGAGGGCAATCAACTCGGGGTTCGCGTGCTCCAGCTCCGGTATGGGGAACCTCTGGAGTTCGATGTAGTAGTCCGGAAAGACATCCTGGTACCACAACGCGGCAGCCTCAGCATCGGCCGTGCGGTTCTCCCCGACAAGCCTGACAAGCTCCCCATTCGCGCAGCCTGAGAGCGCAATCAGTCCCTCGCGGTACTCCGACAGCAGGTCGCGGTCAACGCGCGGCTTGTAGTAGAAACCCTCCGTATGCGCCCTGGTGACCAGTTGCAGGAGGTTGTGGTACCCTTGGCTGTTCTTCGCCAGCAGGGTCAGGTGGTACGGACTCCTGTCTCCTGCCTCGCGGCTCTTGCGGCTCGTCGGTGCAACGTAGACTTCGCAGCCGATAATGGGTTTCAGTCCCGCGGCCCGGGCAGCCAGGTAGAAGTCAATGACTCCGTACATGTTCCCGTGATCCGTAATGGCGATAGCCTCCATGCCGGATTCCTTCGCACGGGAGATGAGCGCCGGGATGCGACACATCCCGTCAAGAAGGCTGTACTCGGTATGGACATGAAGATGAACGAAGGCCGGAGCCATCGCGCCGATTATAGCATGGGGGCAGATGACCGCCGCTAAGCGAGCAGGCCGTACACCATCCGGCGTTGTCCGCCGCTTCTCCATGCCGCTGCTGGTGTGCCTTGTCCCGATTCTGTTCCTCAGCACTGCCATCAGGCTGGAGATGAACAGCCCGGGCCTATATGAACGCGGTTTCGAGGAATACGAAGTCAGCACCACAACGCGCCTGGACGAGGCTCAGCTGACCAGCATTGCTCACCGCCTGACAGGCTACTTCAACTCGACACACGACAGCCCTCAGATGGAGGTCACCACAAGCGACGGCGTGTCATTCCTCCTGTTCCATGACTACGAACTTGTGCACCTCACGGACGTCAAGCGGCTATTCGCACTCAATTCGTGCGTTCAGTCGCTATCCTTGCTCATCGTCTTGGTTCTGCTCTCCGTCGCCCTTGCCAGCCGGTGTTGCAGCTGGAGGAAGGATGCCCTTGTCGGGCTCAGGCGCGGAGCCGCGACAACCATTCTGGCTCTGCTAGCCGCTGCCATTCTCTTCGCCGCCGACTTCAACTGGATGTTCGTCGGCTTTCACCTCGTGGCATTCGACAATCCCTTCTGGCTGCTTGACCCCTACACGGACTACCTCGTTATGCTCTTCCCGCTGGGCTTCTGGCAGGACACTTTCATGCTTGCCGGCATCGTGACAGGAGTTCTCAGCGGCACAACCTACGCTGCAACGCTGATATGGGCCCGCGTTGAACGGCGGAACTCTCAGGGCGCCTGCCTAGCGGCAGAAGAGGGTGATGTATAATGGCCCTGCACCCTGTGCACAGCGCATACGGCATGGAGGAGACCAACGCATGGACTACAAGCCCGTTGTAGTGAGACAGCAATCCTCAGGAACCTACCCCCCGTACGTGCCGACATTCGCAGTGCCCCGCGAATACCACGACATCGTCCTCGAATGGGATACCGCGAGCCACGTGGCAGTCATCTCGCTCAACCGGCCGGAAGTCCAGAATGCACTCAGCGCTACCTTGATGGAAGAGACGATTGACGCACTACGGCTGGTGGAAGAGAACGACGAGATAAGCTGCGCCATTCTGCGGCCATCGGGAGAGAAC
>JAUVYD010000130.1 GCA_030603265.1 Dehalococcoidia bacterium | reverse complement strand
CGCCGGGGAGAGGGGATCGGAATCTACGTCACAGGCTCTAACGCCTAAGGGGCACGGCTGATTCCCCTCTCCCGCGACATCGTTGGGAGACTGTACACCAAGATACAAGGGGCACGTTGCACGTGCCCGTGGTCTGTGGGGCAGTGGGATGGTCTGCCATTCAGGGCTGTGCCGGCCTTTGCGGCGTTGTGTGACGAACGGGGCAACGGGAGAGGCATGCCTCTCCCCTACAGGTACCACCCAACATGCCCCCTCACACAACCATGGGCTGCTGCCGTTATCTTCATCGCCCACCGGGCCGTTCGCGAACGGCCCCTACATTTGCAGGGAATGGGTGGGGTTGACCCCGTGGATGTGGTACGGTCCGTCCTGGGGGTGGTTCGCGAGGCTCTACTGCGGCCCAGACCGTATTCACATTACAATGAGGCCTTCAGAGTGATAAAATTGGGCGACCGATTCGAGGCGACCCGGGCGTGGGTCTGCGGCGACCGCTTCTTCCCGGAATGCTCACAGGAGGAGACATGGACAAGGGGACTGTTGGTATCGTCGGCGCCGGCGCCATGGGGCGTGGTATTGCCCAGGTATCGGCCGCTGCCGGCTATGATGTCATTCTCAACGACACGACCTTTGAGCTGGTGGACCGGTCGCTGGACCGTCTCGCGAAGGACCTGGGACGCCTCGTCGAGAAGGGCAAGCTGGAGGCTGGTCAGCGGGACGAGCAACTGTCACGCGTTCGCAAGAGCACCGACCTTGCCGATATGGCGCAGGCCGACATCGTAGTTGAGGCCATCTTCGAGGACATCGAGGCCAAGAAGAAGGTCTTTGCCGCACTCGACAAGCACTGCAGGGAGGACGTCGTCCTCGGCAGCAACAGCTCCTCGCTCTCCATTCTCGACTTGGCGATGGCGACGAAACGCCCCGAGAGCGTCGTGGGCATCCATTTCTTCAACCCCGTTCCGCTCATGAAGGGCGTCGAGCTGGTGTGCACCATCGTAACGTCGTTCCAGACGCTCGAGGCCGCCCGGCAGTTCTCCGTCTCGCTCGGCAAGGAGACCTGGGTGGCGAAGGACGCCCCCGGCTTCCTGAGCACCCGGCTGCTGATTCCCTATCTGTTCGACGCGATGCGGCTGCTCGAGAGCGGCTTCGCCTCGAAGGAGGACATAGACGCCTGCTGCGTTCTCTCTTTCAACTACCCGATGGGTCCGCTGACGCTTGCGGACCTCATTGGACTGGACGTGCTGCTGAACATCGGGAACGGCATGTACGCGTCATTCAAGGAGCCGAAGTTTGCGGCGCCCGTGCTTCTGGAGAAGATGGTCACCGCAGGACAGCTTGGCCGCAAGGCCGGGAAGGGGTTCTACGGCTATAGCTAGCCCGTGCGGCAGGTCCAACGCGTGTAGAGCGGGACGCGGTCTCGTGTCTCAGTGCTGTGGCTGCTGTCGCCGTGCAGAGGAGGGGGAATAGACGCAATGGAAGAGAAGCACAAGGGACTCATCTTCAACGATATCCCGCGGCTCGTCAGTCTGCCGAGCCACTTCGTCCCGGTGCCGTTCTGGGTTACCCCCGATATGGGGCCGGACATGAAGCTGGGCGTGGCAGCCGTCGACGTCAGCAAGATTGTCGGGAAGTACATCACCGATGCGCACGCTCACGACTGCGCGGAGGTCTACATGGCGCCCTCGCCCAATCGGGGCGACATGGTCTTCGAGATAACGCTTGATGACGAGGTATACACGGTGGAGTCGCCGCTGGCCGTCTATGTCCCGGCGGGCGTGAAGCACAGGTTCAAGACACTGAAGGCTGAACGCGAGGGGAGCTATTTCTTCGGCATTCTCCTCGACATGGCAAAGGCGTAGCGTTCTGCAGGCAGGCCGGCAGGCCCGGACGAGCGTCGAGTGGCAGGTCCGCGGAAGGCCGGCGATGAGAGAGAGACAGCAAGGAGGGAGGCTGGCATGCTTGAAGTCCGTTTCCATGGTCGTGGAGGACAGGGCGCCGTTACGGCCGCGAATCTGCTCGCGGGTGCCGCACTCCGCGATGGCAAGAAGGGCGTACAGGCGTTTCCACACTTCGGTGGAGAGCGCAGGGGCGCGCCCGTGGCGTCATTTGTGCGCATCGCGGATGATGAGGTGCGCCTTCGGAGTCGCGTATATCATCCTGACATAGTTGTGGTGATGGACAGGCAGACACTCGAGTCTACCGATGTGACAGCGGGCGTGAAGGAGGGCGGTATCATCATCATCAACAGTCGCAAGAAGCCGACCGATTTCGACTTCTCTGACAGGTTCAGGGTGGCGGTTGTAGATGCCGCGGGCATCTCCATTTCCCGGAACCTGCTGGTGAGCGGCATCCCGGCCCTGAACACGCCCATGCTGGGTGCTGTCGCCAGGATGACGGAAGACGTCTCGCTCGAATCCATCATGGAGGTCATCAGGCAGCAGTGGAAGGGAAAGATAGGTGAGGCCAACGCGGAAGCTGCAAAAGAGGCGTACGAGAAGACGGAGGTGAACCGCTGATGGAGCGCTACGAAGCCGATACGACGATTTCGTATCCCTGTGTCGGTGCGGCGGGGAAAACCGGTGGATGGCGTGACTTCAAGCCGGTCATCGACCAATCGAACTGCATCAAGTGCCTGCGATGCTGGGCGTACTGCCCTGAGGGCGCGGTGCTCCGCGGTGAGGACGACTCCGTCAGCATCGACTATGACTACTGCAAGGGCTGCGGCATCTGTGCCCGTGAGTGCCCGAAGAAGGCCATCACCATGGAGAGGGAGGACTAGCGATGACGACGATGTTCGACGTCGGCAACAAGGTGGCGGCGAAGGCTGTGCAGCTTTGCAGGCCCGAGGTCATCGCGGCCTACCCCATCACCCCGCAGACGGTTATCGTGGAGGAACTGGCCAGGATGGTGCAGGCAGGTGAACTGTCTGCTGAATACCTCTGTGTGGAGAGTGAGCACTCCGTGATGGCGGCCACCTGCGCGGCCGCTTCGATGGGTGTTCGTACGTTCACTGCAACCTCGTCGCAGGGGCTTGCTTTCATGCACGAGATGCTGCACTGGGCCAGCCTCTCGCGCCTGCCCATCGTGATGATCAACGTAAACCGGGCGCTCGGCCCCGGTTGGAGCATCTGGGTTGATGAGACCGACTCGATGTCGCAGCGCGACACGGGCTGGATACAGATATACTGCTCCACGGCACAGGAGATCTTCGACACCGTCATTCAGGCATTCAAGCTGGCGGAGCACAGGGATGTGCAGCTCCCCGTAATGATCAACTATAGCGCCTTCACTATCTCACACACGATGATGCCGGCGGATATCCTGTCGCAGGAAGATGTGGATGCCTTTCTGCCTGCGTTTGAAGCGTACTGGCGGCTTGACTGGAGAAACCCTGTCACGTTTGGCAACGTGATATCGGACGAATACGCGATGGAGAAGCGCTACACCATGTATCGCGGGATGGAGGCTGCGAAGCAGCTCATCCCGGAAATCGCGCGGGAGTATGAACAGACATTTGGCCGTTATCACGGCGGTCTCATAGAGGAATACCGCCTGGACGATGCCGAGTACGTTCTTCTCGCCATGGCGGCTATCGGCTCCGAGGCGAAGGTCGCTGTGGACAACCTGCGTGACAAGGGCTATAAGGTCGGGCTTGGGCGCATGCGTGTCATAAGGCCGTTCCCTGATGAGGAACTGCGGCGTATCGGCAAGGGTCGCACCCTTATCGCACTGGACCGGAACATCTCGGTCGGCTCCGGCGGCGTCGTGTACCACGAGACGCGCTCGGCTGTCCTGGGCGTTGAAGGCTGTAAGGTATACGGATACCTCGCCGGGATTGGTGGACGCGACGTGACCTATGAGGACATCGAGGGTATGGCGTTGAAGGTCATCAATGGTGAGGCGGACCCCGATGTGGTGGGATGGTGGGACCTCAAAGACACGGGAGGCAAGTAGATGGCTATCAAGGACCTGGCCAGACAAGAGTTGATGCATCCCGGCGCGGGCTCGTGCCCGGGCTGTGTTGATCTGCTGTCGCTGCGCATGACGCTGAAGGCGCTCGGTGAGAAGACAGTACTCGTCATTCCCGCCTCCTGCACTGCGTCCATCGAATGTTCCTATCCCAAAACGCCCTTCCAGGTGCCCGTGCTGACGATGGCGTTC
Organism: Dehalococcoidia bacterium; assembly: GCA_030603265.1. Classification (GTDB taxonomy): domain Bacteria; phylum Chloroflexota; class Dehalococcoidia; order GIF9; family AB-539-J10; genus SKVJ01. The sequence continues at coordinate 964 of JAUVYD010000130.1, read as the reverse complement.
GCCGCTAGCGGCGCGGCCGCATCCGGTGTCGCAGCGGCATTGAAGCGGCTGGGCGACGACGATGTGAACGTGGTTGTCTGGGCGGGCGATGGTGGCACGTACGACATTGGCTTGCAGGCGATGTCCGGAGCGATGGAGCGCGGCACGAACTTCATATTCATCTGCTACAACAACGAGATCTACTCCAACACAGGCATCCAGCGGTCGGGCGCGACGCCGTTCGGCGCGTGGACGACTACCACGTGGACGGGCAAGAGCGAGCAGCGCAAGGACATGCTCGGCATCGTGATGGCCCACCGCCTGCCGTACATCGCGAGCGCGTCGCCCTCGTACATCGAGGACCTGTACCGCAAGGTGCAGAAGGCCGCATCCATCAAGGGGCCAAAGTACCTGGAGTTCCACACGCCCTGCGCGCCGGGCTGGCGCTTCCCGATGGAACAGACGGTTGAGATGGGCAGACTGGCCGTCGAGTGCGGCGCATGGCCGCTGTTGGAGGCTGTGAACGGCAAGGTGGAGTTCAACCTGCGCTCGAAGCAGATACTGGACGGGAAGTACGAGCGTAAGCCCATCGAGGAGTACTTGAAGGCGCAGGGTCGCTTCGCGCACCTCTTCCGGCCGGAGCGCGACGAGAAGGCGCTGGCTGAGATAGAGCGCTGGCTGGATGCGGAGTGGGAGCACTACAGGCAGCTCGCCTCGTGCGGCGTTGCCGCAGCGTGACATAAGGCTTCGCTAGTCGGTCTGACTCATGAATGAACAGCGGGCCGCCGGGATTCCGGCGGCCCGCTCTGTTGTGTGGGTGGTGGTTCGGACGTAGGGGCGGACCTCTGTGCCCGCCCGTTGGACTTGATTAGTTTGGGCACGGATTATCGGGCTGCCCGCTTCTTGTCACGCGAGCCAACTACCTGTAGGGGAGGGGCATGCCCCTCCCGTAGCCGTGGCGGCGCTCAGGGTTGGTGCTGGCGCC
>JAUVYD010000176.1 GCA_030603265.1 Dehalococcoidia bacterium | reverse complement strand
GTACGGCGTTCGCTATCCACATGCCCGGGTCATTGGCGCACGCCGCACTGACGATGACGCCGACATAGTTCCTCGTGCCTGCTGTGCCGTCCGGTCTTGGATATCCCCAGAATTCCATCGGTCCCTCCTCTCAGGCCTTCGATGCGGCCTTTATTCGAAGGCCGACCATGGTGTGGATGTGGACGTGCTCGCACGCGCGTATGTCCGCGGTGGCCTCGCCGATAACCTGCCCGTATTTCAGCACCTTCTGCCCCTTCTTGATGGGAGCGACGCAGAACTTGTGCTGGTAGGTTATGGGCTCGATGAGCTTCACGTGGCGCAACTCGCTCCCTGCCTTCAGCTCCAGTTCCTTGCCCTCAGGCAGATCGGTGACTGACACTGCCGTGTTGTCCGTCGGGTGCAGTATGATTGCCTCGATAGCCATACTCTCCCTCCTTCTTTCGCTCTCGCGTCAGGCGACGCGGAACCTGTCCACGGTATTCTCGTCGAGGTCGATGCCCAGTCCGGGGCCTTCCGGTACTTGGACATATCCCTCGGCGTCTATCTCCATCTTCTGCTTTGTCACATCCCAGCGCATGGGAGTCTCCTCGACGCAGTACTCGAGGACAAAGGTTGACTTGCGGGCGGCCAGGAACTGCAGGCCCGCGGCAAGGTTGATGCCGGTCGTGTAGAAGTGGTTGACCACGCGGAGACTCCGGTCCTCGACGAAGTCGGCTATTCGCATCGCCTCGGTGAAGCCGTTGCGGGCGAGGTCTATCTGGGCGATGTGGATGCCGCCGCGCTCGATGAGGTCGCGCCACGCATACCGGCCGGCGTCGCCCTCACCCGCCGCAATCGGAATGCGGGAGCTGTTGCTGAGTTGCATGTAGCCATCGAGGTTGTCCTGCTGCAGCGGCTCCTCGAGCCACAGGATGCCGAAGTCCTCGAACTGCCGTGCGCGGCGGATAGCCGTTATCGTGTCCCAGCAGCAGCCGGCGTCGATGAGCACGTCGTTGTCGGGCCCGACGCCGCGGCGTGCGCCCTCGACGAGGTCGAGGTCCACCTTCTCGCTCTCGCCCATTGGCGCCCAGCCGAACTTGACGGCGGTGTAGCCCTTGCTGACCCACTTGCGGCCTATCTCGGCCGTCTCGTCGCCGTCGCGGCCGAAGAGGATACTCGCGTAGGCTCGAATCTTCTTGTGGAATGCGCCGCCAAGGAGCTGATACACGGGTTTGCCGTAGTACTTGCCGGCGATGTCCCAGAGGGCCATGTCGATGCCGCCCATCGCGTGGATGACGACGCCTCTCCTGCCGTAGTAGAAGGTGGCCTGGTACATCTTCTCCCACAGGACACGCATGTCGAGCGGGTCCTCTCCGATGAGCAGGCGACCGAGTCCCGACGCGACCGTGTGACTGAAGGGCGCTTCGATGGCCGCCTTCGCCACGCGTGATGAAGAGTCAATCTCACCGATGCCGGTGATGCCCTCGTCCGTGTGAATCTTGACGATGAGCGCGTCCTGCCCCGAGGAGCACTTGTCCTCTATCTGGTTCTCTGGCAGCCGTAGCTCGATTGCCTCGATACTCGTAATCTTCACGTATTTCCTCCTCAGTGATGCTGATATGCAGAAGGGGGCCCGTTTCCGGGCCCCGGGCAGCTACAGAACGCCGTATTTCTTGTAGACGTCGCCGAGTAACGCTCCCGTGAGGAGCTCATCCCGGACCGTATCCTCCGCGCTTGCTTTCTCCAATGCCAGCTTGATGGCCTCCTGCTCTATGTCCTTAGGGATGACGATGACCCCGTCGATGTCCGCGAGAACGATGTCTCCCTCATTGACCAGCACTTCGCCGCACATGACGGGACGGCCGTACTCAAGAACGATACTCCTGCCCATGGAGTCGAGGGGCCTTGTACCCGTTGCGAACAAGGGGAACTTCATCTCCGCTATCCTGACTACGTCTCTGACGTAGCCGTCAACGATTGCGCCGCGCGCTCCCCTTGCTCGCGAAGCGGTCGAGAGCAACTCGCCCCAGAGTGACGTCTCGGTGGAGCAGTTGGTCCCGGCGACAAATACATCGTTCGGCTTCAGGGAGTCCACGGCCGCTATCTCATTCTCGTAGTTGTTTTCCTTCACTTCGTAGATGTCTGCACTGAGGCACGTGTGCGCCCTGCCCGCGACCACCGCTCCGGGCCACATGGGGTTGATGTCGGCGCGCATCGCCTGTTGTCTGTAGCCGAGCTTGTCGAGCACGTCGCAGATGACAGAGGAGTAGAGCTTCTGCTCCATGGTGTCGAAGAGTTCCTTGTCGTTCTTGAAGTCCATCCTGATTCACTCCTTTGCGCGAGATTGTGCGACCCCGGGGTGGTGGGTCTTGTGTGTGGCAAAGAGCGACACCACAGACCAGAGCCGGCAGTGCTCAGTGTAGGCAGGCGTTCTGTGGGCGTCAACACCGGGCAGACGTCGGGAGAACGGATTTCCTCCCGGCATCCTGTCGGGCGGCCCTTGCCATGTCAGGGGCCCTCACCCCGGCCTCCCCACCGGCAGTATGTAGAGGGGCAATTCCCCCTCGGTGAGTCCCAGCAAGGCGGCTACGGTCCTCGTTCTGAAGGCTCCAACGGGCACGCTTCCCAGGCCGAGAGCAGTGGCCTGAAGCAGGACGTTCTGTGCTGCGTGGCCGACGTCCATGTGCACGTACATCTGGCCGCGGTCGCCGTAGGAGCCGGTTGTCCTGTCATACACGGCCGAGAGGAGGAGACTGGCGGCGGCGTCTGCAACCTGGGGTTGCTTGAGCGCGGCTTCGCTGAGCTCCGCCCTGATGTCCCCGTGCTTGACAAGTGACAACGAATGGCGCTCAGGCTCGTAGTGATACAGGCCGGGCTCCAGGCCTTCCACCTCACCGACAACGGCGTAGGTTTCGAGAGGATAGGTCGCGCCGGCTGACGGGGCTGTGCGGAGTCCGCGAGGACCCGTGGAGCCCTGTGCCGCCCATAGAAGCTGCGCGAGCTCGCCGAGCGTCAGCGGTTCCTTCGTGTAGCTGCGTATGGAGCGGCGTTGCGACAGCACCTCCTCCAATGAGATTGTGCTCCTGGTGCGCGGCTGTGGCAGTTCTATGTCGCCTCCCTTTCTCTGTGTCGACTGTGCTGGGGGGATGTTTCTCTCGGCGCCCGTGGGTCGTGTGCGGAGTTGAGATGAAGCGGCGCCGAAAAATCTGCGATGAACGGCGCCGGCCACGGCGGTGCTGTCGGTACCCGCTTCTTTGTGGCCCAGAGCATAGCAGAGGCGTCGGGGGGCTGTCGTGACGGCATATCCCTGCTGCCGTGTGGTCTATACTTGTGCCGCGCCAGCCGGCGCAGTGAGAGAGAGAGAGATGTTGAGACGATTGCGAGGCGCAGGGATATCCCTGTCCGTGGCATGCGTTCTGCTCCTCGGCCTGCCTGTGGTGGGGTGCAGCGATGCCGTGACTGTGCCCGGGGACTTCGTGAGGTTCGAGGACCAGGACGGCCGCTTCAGCATCGCGCTGCCGCCGGAGTGGGAGATTGACCCGACGTCGAGCCGCTACAGGCTGTTTGCGGGACTGCCGGCGCGTGAGCCGGGCACTCGTTATGACGCTACCCTGGGACTGACCTGGGGGTCGCTTCCGTGTGACAGTCTGTGTGTGGACGATGTGCTTGAGTGGTACGCAGAGAGGTTGCTGGCCTCGCAGGGATATGCCGGGCACTCGCGGACAGAGACGGTCGTTGATGGCCGCCGGGCGCTGCTGCTCGACAGCACGGTTGCGCTGCCGGGAGGGAGCGTATCGCGGGAACTGACGCTTCTCACCGAGAACGGCGGCGTTATCTGGCAGGTCACATGCCGGGCCGTGGGCGGAGAGCGATTCGGGGAGTTCGAGGGGGATTTCCGTGC
>JAUVYD010000167.1 GCA_030603265.1 Dehalococcoidia bacterium | reverse complement strand
CAACCCGGTGATCATCGCGTTTCGCAAACGACTCCTGGCAAACGGAAAATCCAAGATGGTTATTGTCGGAGCAATCATGCGCAAACTCGTTCATATCATCTTTGGTGTGCTCAGAAGCGGACGACCTTTCGACCCTTCCATAGCTGCGGCAGCTTGACATGGTGCACGGTATCTACAGATACACCACACCCCGTTCTCCCGCGGGCAGGCGCAGAGGCCTGCCCCTACATCACGTGCCGTGTTCATCCTGCCTGTGACCTCAACCATGTCTGATGCACCAACCTACGGGCGAGGCACGCCGTCGCCCCTGCAGATACACCACACCCCGTTCTCCCAGGGGCAGGCGCAGATGCCTGCCCCTGCATTTCACGCTTGGTCTCCCCCCCGTGGGAGGCTATCGGAGAAACAACCCCTTCGGCATTGGTACGGAGGAGGCGGGTCTGCGCCTCTGGTAGAATCTACGACGTCGTGCCGGGCGTTGCGCGGCATGCATTGAAAGGAGGGACTGATGACGTTCACACCAGCCGAAATCGAGACACTGGAGCGAATCGAGCAGGATGCGGGGGCCTGCCTTGTGGAGATGCACGGGTGCGCCCGCTGTACATTGCTGGGCATCGCACGCCACCTGGAACTTGCTGATGACGACTCTATGGATACCGCGCTTCGTGCCGGTATCACTCTGTCCGGCGGAATCGCGGGGACGCGCAACCACTGTGGCGCATTGCTGGGCGGAATCATGGCCATAGGGATTGAGGGAATCAAGGGCAGTCCACGCGAGGCCAATGCCGCGGAGAAGAAGGCAGCGTCCGATGCGTCGAAGCAGTTCTACCGCCGATTCGAACGGGAGATAGGCCACGCCCTGTGCCGCGATATCCGCGACGCCGCGCTGGGGCGGCCATTCGACACTTCCGACCCGGACGAGGCCCGCAAGTATGAGGAGGCAGGTGGCGTGCAGATGTGCAGTGGGGTTGTGGGGAAGGGTGCGCGTATGGCTGCCGAGACGATACTGGAGCTGCGGCGCGCCGCAAAGCCGTAGACGCCCGCGTGGCGTCGGCGTCACCCAATCATGGGGAAGCCGTGCAGACTGTGGCCGACCGGGCTACTGCAGGTCGAGCGCGAAGACGATGGCTTCGCGCACCTCTGTCAGCTTGGCGTGACCCAGAGCTGTGATTGGCGAGTCGAGAAGAGACATCGGTATGGTCAGGATCTGGTCGAGGTTGACGACGCATTGCGATGGCAGCCCGTCCTCGACGGTCAATGGAACCTCGACCGGGATGTTGCGGATTGTACGTGTGATGGCTGCCACTGTAGCCGCCGTTCGTACTCCGTAGGCAGCATCGCGGGAAAGCAGCAGTACTGGACGTCGGCCGGCCGGTGCCGGCAGGTTCGCCCACCACACCTCACCCCGTCGCACTACCAGTCCTCGTCGGGGAGCGATTCGGCTACGAGCGACGCCTGAGTCGCTGCCACAGCGAGGCCCTCCCGACACTTGCGATAGCCCGCCACGTATGTCTTCTCCTTCTGCCGGGTCTCAAGCTGGTGAAGGTAGCTTTCGCAGGCCTGCCTGATGAGTGCGGCTCTGCTTTGGCCACGCTGACTCGATAGCTCATCCAGCTTGTGAAGGAGTTCGCTGCTGACAGGTACCTGTACGATTGTGCCCTTCATGCTCTTCACTCCACAAGACGTTCCACAACATGTTACACAAGAACACGTGGTTGCGACAACACTGCCGTCGCGATGGGGGGCAGGGTTAGCGCCGGTCAGATGCGAAAGCGATGGCTTCACGCACCTCTGTCAGCTTCGCGCCATCCAGAGTTGTGATTGGCGAGTCGAGAAGAGACAGCCGAACGCGAGGAGCGCCTTGACAACACGTAACTCGCCCGTGTAATAGTAAGTGCACACGGGATCTCTCGCTCGGACTGCACGAAGTGACAGCAGAAGTGTCCGAATCCGTGAGGCAGCGAGGAAGTGGCCGCTATGCTATCAAAGAGTGACGGTGTGGATGGAGGCTGGCTCGTCAAGTGCGACGGGTGTGGACGGGAGACGCTGGCCGAGGTCTTTCCAGACAGGGTTGTCGTGTACGACACACGCCACGGTCGCAGGCACATCGCGGTTATCCCCAAGTGCGAACTGCTCAAGATTATGGGTTCATGCCTCATTGGAGTAGTGCCGGGTAAGGAGTGCGCGGGACAGAGTAGCAGCGCCATAACACAGAACTAGATACTGAACTGCGAGAGATAGCACGACTATCCCGCAAGACCGTTGAACGGTCCACGCGCCAGATGGCGTAAGGGTCGGTTTTGTTTTTCCGGAGAGGCAGTGGATTGGTAAGAGCAAATGGCTCCGGAATCGCGCGAGTGACAGGAGCCGGTTGCGTGCCGGTGGAAAGACCGCCAACGGCCGCATCTTGTGGGCGATGCCATCCGCGTCCTGATTGGGACATGAATGATACTGATGCCTCCTCGCAGCGTGAGTGGGGGCATCGATGAGATAACTCCGCCAAATCGAGGGTGAACTCATGTAATGGGCAAATCTCGACGGAGAATACGGCATGCAAAAAGGAGGAAAAGGAACCGTGAAAAGGAAGCTATTGTTGCTAGCACTGTCAGTAGGCCTCATCGCGAGCCTTGTGCTTGTGGGATGCGCGCCAGAGGCTGCTGCACCTGCGGAAGAGGAGGAAGAGGCTCCCGTGGCTGAGGAGGAGGAAGAAGAGGCCCCCGCAGCGCCTGCGGACAAGGTATACGAGGGGGTCTGGCAGGACGTCGACACGTCTGGCTCCGACCAGAACATCGTCCTGATGGAGTGGGCTGCGGACCTGAAGGCGGCCTCCAACGGCCGGCTCGATATTACCATCGCCCCCGAGGGCGAGATCGTTCCCAGGAATGAAGGAACTCCCGCGGTCAAGGACGGTGTTGTCGACATCGCTTCGCCCGCGGCCTCGATGGACAAGGGCCGTCTAGGCGACGTTACCTACATCCTGGGTTCTTCCGGTCTGCCTGCTGGTCCTGCCACAATCGACTGGATCGCGTGGGCCCACCACGGCGATGGTCTCGCCATAATGAGCGACATCTACTCGGATTACGGCTATGTCAAGGGCGTTGTCGGTGGCGCTGCCGAGCTGTTTGCGCACTCGCACAAGCCTCTTGAGACCGCTGCTGACTTCAAAGGCCTCAAGTTCCGCGCCCTCGGCCTCTGGAGTGAAGTCCTGACAGAGCACTACGGCGCGGCCGTGGTCCAGCTACCTGGTGGAGAGGTGTACTCGGCCATGGAGCGTGGTGTTATCGACGCTTTCGAGCTGGGCCCTGCCGGTCTGAACTTCACATTCGGCTTCCAGGAGATAGCGGAGTACGTTGGTCTGCCAGGCGTACAGTCGCCCGGCTACTTCAAACCGGCCGTTGTAAACAAGGCCTGGTACGATGCACTGCCTGCCGATCTCCAAGACCTGCTTGATGGGGAGCTCCAGGCACTGGCTCTCCGCAGCTTCGCAATGATCAGCTACGAGAACGCCGTTGGCATCCAGAAGTTCAAGGACTACGGCTCGAAGTTCTTCTACGTTGATGATGACTTCCAGGCCGATATCGCGGAGAAGAGCCGCGCAATGTGCGAGGACTACGCGGCCGCTGACCCGGCGTTCAAGAGTGTCTGGGAACAGCAGAACGAGTTCTTCAGGGTCTGGGGTGGTGTCGCAGCCATCACTCCGAGCTACACCATCTTCGACTAGCATCGACTGATTTCCTGCGCACGAGTGGCAGCCCCGGCCTTGCACGGTCGGGCTGCCACTCGTTATCGCTATCGATTGGAGTGTTTATGGAGATTCTTCGCAAATTCTGCGAGGGCATAGGGCGCATCAGCATCTGGACGGGGAGAGGTGTCAGCTTCCTGTTGCCCGCCCTCATTATCAGCATCGTCTATGAGGTCTTGGCGCGCTACGTGTTCAACTCACCTACTATCTGGTCGTTCACGGTCAGCTACATGATGGGTACCGTGATTATCGCGCTCGGCATGTGCTACCTGCACCAGGAGAAGGGCAACGTCCGGGTAGACCTCTTCTACAATCATTTTCCTCGAAAGGTACAGCTTGGTCTCGACATTGGCCTGACTGCGGTACTCTTCTTCCCGCTCATATTCATGCTCACCAAGGTATGGATAGAGGACACCTGGCTCAGCTACCTGTGTGGTGACGTTCCCACAAGCGGCATATGGTACCCGCCCCTCTGGCCGTTCAAGGCGCTCATCTGTATCGGGTTCGTTCTTCTGTTCCTTCA
>JAUVYD010000108.1 GCA_030603265.1 Dehalococcoidia bacterium | reverse complement strand
CCGGCGTTGGAAGCCTCTTTCAAGGTTGATTGCCTGGTGACAGTCTGAAAATCCTCGTAGCGGAGCTTGAGCGTAACGGTTGCGGCTTGCTTCTTGTGCGAGCGGAGCTCCCGTGACAGATGCTCGCACATGGAGCGCAGTGTTCCCTGAAGGAAGGAGAGGTCGCGTGTGTCTGTCTGGAATGTTGTCTCTCTGCTCATCGTTCTGGGCTCGCCACGTGGTTCAACCCTGCTGTTGTCGAGCCCCTGTGCGTGATGGCAGAGCAGCGCTCCGTATCTCCCCAGCCTGTGGCGGGCCACGTCCTGTGGCAGAACTGCGAGCTGTCCGATGGTCGACACTCCCAGGTCGCGCAGCGTTTCTTCTGTCTTCTTGCCGACGCCGGGGAGCCTGCCGACGTCGAGTTCCGAGAGGAAGGCCGCCTCCTCTCCGGGCCTCACAATCACCAGGCCATCGGGCTTGTCGTAATCCGAGGCCACCTTCGCCACGACCTTGCAGGTGGCGATGCCGACGGAGGCCGTCAGTCCGAGCTCATCATGGACCCGGCGCTTGAGGCTGGCTGCGTGTGCCCCGGCGGCATCGAAATCGGGCGCCAACTCACTGACGTCCAGGAAGGCCTCGTCGAGGCCGAGGGGTTCGATGACCGCAGCCATGGTTTCCAGCAGCCCCATGAATTGCCGGGAGGCCTCGACGTAGCGCTCGAAGTGGACGGGGACGAAGATGGAGTGGGGACAGAGCCTCCGTGCCTGCACCAGCGGCATAGCAGAGCGGACTCCGTAGCTTCGCGCCTCGTATGAAGCGGCGGCAACGACTCCCCTTGTGCCCGGGTCGCCGCCGACAATGACCGGCTTTCCCCTGAGCGATGGGTCGTGGAGTTGCTCCACGGAGACGAAGAATGCATCGAGGTCTGCGTGGAAGATGCAGAGAGTCACAGCCGGATTGTAGTTGGCCGCGGCTGGTGGTGCAACATAATGCTGTGCGTGGGGGCTAGATGTCCCCTTGCTCACCTGCCCGCCTCCGAACCATTCTCACTCTCGTACGGAACTCGTGGCGTGGCAGGAGCACAACATGGCCGCAGCCGAGGCACTTGAGGCCGACGTCTGCACCGACCCTCGTGACCTCCCAGGTGGTGCTGCCGCAGGGGTGAGCCTTGCGGAGAGTGACCAGGTCGCCGAGATGGATGTCGGTTGCCACGTGGTCGCCTCCTCTGACACAGCGTTCACGCGTGGGGACGGTGCTCGTTTATCTCGTCCCGCAGCGCGCTCGCCGCGGCCCGTGCCACCCCTGCGAAGTCGGATTCCTGCGAGGCGTAGAGCACCTTGCGCGACACGTTGATTATGGCGTTGGCCCCTGACTTGTCTGTGCCGCGCCGCACCACGGCGGGCAGGTCGCCGCCCTGTGCGCCGATACCGGGCACGAGCAGACACATTCTGGGACACAACTCGCGGATGCGTGCCAGTTCGGCCGGATAGGTGGCTCCGACGACAAGGCCGATGTTCCCGTGGACATTCCACTCGCGGGCCTTGTCCGCGACGTGCTCGTACAGCGGACGGCCGTCCACCTGGAGGTCCTGGAAGTCCCTCGCACTCGGATTCGACGTGCGACAGAGGAGAAAGACGCCCTTGTCCGCGTAGCTGATGAAGGGCTCAACGGAATCGAAACCGAGGTACGGGCTCACGGTAGCCGCGTCGAAACCGAAGTAATCGTACAGGGCTCTCGCGTACTCCCGCGCGGTGTTGCCGATATCACCTCGCTTGGCGTCGCCGATGGTGGGGATGTCCGGAGGTATATGCGCGAGCGTCTCCTCGAGCGCTCGCAGGCCTTCCAGTCCGGTTGCCTCGTAGAACGCGAGGTTGGGCTTGTAGGCGCACACCAGGTCGCACGTCGCGTCGATGATTGCCCGGTTGAACCGGGCCACTGTGATGCCTGGAGGCATGAGACCGGGGTTCGGGTCCAGTCCCACGCAGAGAAGGCTGTTGTTGCGTGCTATGGCATCTCGGAGTTTTGTCTGGAAGTTCATGCCGTCTTCCCTGGGCTAGTAGTTGACGATGGTGTTAGTGCTGCGCGCGACGAGTTCGCCTCGCTGGTTCACGGACTCGGCCTCGTACACGAGGATGAACATCTCGCCAAGCCGGCCCTCACGTCTCTTGACGTCTGTCAATTTCGTTCGCGAGGTAATTACGTCTCCTGCTCGCAGTGGAGTGAAGAACTCCCACGCCTCCTCGCCCTCAAGGGTGTTCTCCCTCGGCAACGGCACCTCGGGGACGGGGATTGGAATCACCCCCGCCTCCGGGCTGCAGCGGGCGATTGTCATGCACGCGCAGAAGATGTGAGGTGGGGCCAGGGTGCCGCCGTGGCGGGTCGCCTTCGCGTAATCCTCGTCGGTCCACAGGGGGTTCGGGTCCTGAACGGCCTCCACGAAGTGCCGCACCAGCTCCTTCTCTACATGCAGCACGTGAGGCTTCGCCTCGGTGCCGATGAACTTCTGCATATCTTCGAGTGTGAGTAGTCTCTCGTTCACAGCGACATCCTCCTTCAGTGGTCTGGGTAGCCGTCACGCGCCGCGCGACGGCAGCGATACCGTGGCGGAACCCTGGGTCGTTATCGATCCGTCCGGTCTCTCTGTCCTGATGTCGAGGTCGACCAGGTGTTCGTTTCCTTCCACCCGTTTTGCCGTCACGGTGCCCCTGATTGACATGTCCTCGTTCGACGGGTCCGTGCCCTTATAGCGGCAGCTCATCTTCTTCAGCGCGCCGTCGGGGCTTATCCAGTCGGTCAGGAGCTGGCCGAGGAATGCGGCCTTGAGACGGCCGTGCACGACGACGTTGTCAAGCTTGTTCTTCCTCGCGAAATCGGTATCGTAGTGAATCTCGTAGAAGTCCTCCGATGCGCCCGCCCACATGACGAGTTGACGCCTTGTCGGATGCTTCTTCAGCGCGGGGATCTCCTGACCCTCCGCAACGTCTTCGTAGTACACCTGCTGTGCCACGCCGTATCCCTCCGGGTGAGTAGTGCCTGTATTGTAGGGTTAGCCCCCGTCACGTTGCAAGGAGGCGATGGGCAGCAGTGCTATAATCGGCGGCTATCAGCGTGGACTACTCGAGCGTCGAGCGTTACCTGGACTCATTCGTCAACTACGAGGTAGTGCCCGGTTTCGGCTTCGCCTCGGCGGGCTACGACCTCGGCCACGTCAACGAACTGCTGCGCCGTCTGGGCGATCCTCACAGGGCGCCGTGCACGGTTCACGTTGCAGGGAGCAAGGGTAAGGGCAGCGTTGCGGCGATGGTTGCGAGCGCGTTGAGCGCGTGCGGCCATAGGACAGGGCTCTACACCTCGCCTCACCTGCTGCACATCGGCGAGCGGATCAGGGTGGATGGGGCCTGTGTCTCCCCGGGGGAACTCGATGCTGTATTGCAGGCCATCCGCCCGCAGGTGGAGGCCGTTCTCGCGGAGCCGCGTCGGCGCCGCCTGACCTACTTCGAGATACTGACCGTCCTCGCCTTCTGCCACTTCAGGGATAGGGAGGTCGATGTCCAGGTTCTCGAGGTGGGGTTGGGTGGCAGGCTGGACGCGACCAACGTGGTGATGCCGGACCTCTGTGTCATAACGCCGATAAGCCTCGAACACACGGCGGTCCTGGGCGACACAGTCGAGAAGATAGCCCGGGAGAAGGCGGGAATCATCAAGCCCGGGACAATCGTGGTGAGCGCGCCCCAGCCGCTGGAGGCTGGCCGGGTGATTGAGGCTGTCTGTCGCGACCGGGACGTGCAACTCGTGCGGGTCGGTGAGGATGTCTGCTGGCGCGTTGAGGAACAGGACCTCTCAGGGCAGAGCATCCGCGTGGAGGGTCCCTTCGGAGAGAGGCGTGTCCGGGTTCCTCTGGCCGGTTCCTTTCAGGCTGAGAACGTCGCCACAGCTGTAACCGCGCTGCAGGTGCTCCGTGGACGGGGACTCTGCCTGGATGAGAGGTGCATGGCCGAGGGATTGGGTGATGTGCAGTGGCCCGGGAGGTTCCAGGTGCTGCGGGAGCGTCCTCTCCTGCTGCTGGATGGGGCGCACAACGCTGCCTCGATGCGGAGACTGGCTGAGAGTCTGGATGCGCTTCGGGTGCGGGGACGCATCGTGCTCGTGCTCGGGTTCTCCGGCGACAAGGATATCGAGGGAGCCGCAGCGGAGCTGGTGAGGCTGGGGGGACGGTTCGTCGTGACCCGCTCAACGCAGGCGCGGGCGGCAGAGCCGCATGATATCGCTGCCCGCCTCAGCGGTCTCGGAGTGAGCGTGGTCACCGAGACGGAGCCGGGAAGAGCACTCATTCGCGCGGGAGAGATGGCGGACGAGGATGGAATGGTCTGCGTGACAGGGTCGCTGTATCTTGTAGCGGACGTGCTGCGGCTGTGGCAGGAGGAAGGCATGTACATGTGCTGGAAGGACGGCCCGCCGACGTAAGGACGGGCCTGCACGGTGCTGAGCCGCTGCCTACTCCTCGGGCAAGGATGCCAGAGCCTCTTTCGGAAGCTCCAGTTTGAACATCTCCTGCAGCGCCATTACGTGGCTGCAGGTTTCCCACTGCCCGAAGAAAGAGCAGGTGCAATTCCACTTGCCGTCGGAGTAGCTGAGCTTATGTTCGGCGTTCTCGCCATGAAAATCGGCCGTGAGACCACTCAGTGTCACACGGCCCGGTTCTGTCGCATATCGTCTGGCCTTCTCAATCTTTCCGATCAGGCTTGACCTCATCCGCACGCCCTCCTTGCGAAATCAGTAACACACAAAGGCGGAGCGCAGAGCTTGGTGGTGGGGGGACGCGACGCCCTGTCTGCAATCAAAAGTATATCCCAGGGGGTGAGGAAACGCTAACGACCGCAGCGTTCGCCGGGGAAATGGAAGCGAGAAAAGAGGAGCAGAAGATGAGGAAATGGCTGTTCAGGGCCTGGCTGTGGTGGGTTTTGCCCCCGCCGTCCCGCGTGCGATAGAATACATTACCTGCGACTATTCCCATCGTGTTGGCTCCCTATGAGAAACAGTCTTTCTGAAGCACTGCGCAATCACAACGCGGACTACGTCGAGATCCGCTACGAAGAGCGGACCGTGTCCCGCATCAACTACCGCGGGCGGCAGCTTGATGAGGCAAGCCTCACGAGCGACACCGGTGGCTGCGTCCGCGCGCTTGTGAACGGCGGCTGGGGCTTCGCGAGCTTCAATGACACCGGTGCCCTGCGCGAGAGCGTTGCCCGCGCAGTCGAGGACGCGCGTCACGCGAGCGGCGAGGCTCTCGCGCTGCCGGAGCGGGAGCCATGTGAGGCCAGTGTGGCCTCTCTGCCTGCACGAAGAGTGGCAGCAGTGTCCCTCGAAGAGAAGAAGGGGCTTCTCGACGAGTACAACGACATCATTATGTCCAGCCCGAGGATTCAGAGCTCGCAGGTCTCCTACGCCGATGCCGAGCGTACCGTGCGCTATGCCGCCTCGGATGGCAGCTACATCGAGCAGAGGGTCCCCGACCTCTCGCTCCGCCTCACCGCGATTGCCCGTGACGGTGACGAGGTGCAGCAGGCCGGAGTGAGCCTGGGAAGCGTCGGGGAGTTCGCCGCCATCGAGGCGCTCCACGACAAGGCGCGGGACGTGGCGAGGCGCGCGGCCGCGCTTCTCGACGCACCGAACGTGAAAGGCGGCGAGTACACGGTCGTTCTAGACCCTGTCCTTGCGGGAGTATTCACGCACGAGGCGTTCGGGCACCTGTCTGAGGCGGACCTCGTCTATCAGAACCCGCAGCTCAGGAGTCTGATGGCGCTGGGCCGGAAGTTCGGGGCGTCGCATCTCAATATCGTTGACGACGCGACGCTGCCGTCGCTACGGGGTAGCTATGCCTACGACGACGAGG
>JAUVYD010000071.1 GCA_030603265.1 Dehalococcoidia bacterium | reverse complement strand
CGGCCCGACCCCGTGATGCCGGCGGCCCCAACCTCGACCAGCCCGGTTCCCTTCTCCAGCAAATTCCTGAAAACCTCTTTCACGCCGGCCACCGGACGACCAGCAGTCATGAGGTAGTGCTTCGCAAGAACGCGACCTCTCTCGTCCACAATCACAGCCTTTGTGCTGGTAGACCCGATGTCGATACCGAGGTAGCCGGTACACGGCTTCGTCACAATCGGCTGGCCGCCGGAGGAACTCTCCTCCACCCTCTCCAGTCTCGGCATCTGGTAGTACTGTTGGCTGGCGTCCTGGGCATCGAGCAGGATGCTGTTGGAGTGCTTCCCTATGCTCAGGAGCGCTGCACCCAGCGCCTGCATGTGGAGGAAGTTCTCCGGAACAGTAGCGGTGGTGTCGCTCCCGTTCCGCGTAGAGAACACCTGCTCCAGCGCCTTCACTATAGCGGCGTTGGCAGCAACTCCCCCCACGATGTAGATAGGCGTGGCAAAGGGTCCCTTCTTGAACGAACCGACCATGCGCGCAACGCTCTCGCAGAGGGCAAACAGCATCGGCTCGACAGTGACGCCCTTCTGCTGGAGGTGGATGAGATCCGTTTTGGCAAACACGCTGCAGCGTGCCGCAATCCGCGGAGCAGGACCCTTGCAGTTGAGCGCGAGCGTCGCGAAGTCGTCCATGCTTATTCCCAGTCGATATGCCTGCTGCTCAAGGAATCGACCGGTGCCCGCAGCGCACAGGGGATTTGACTCGACCTTCCAGGGTCTCCTGAGGCCGTCCTCCAGCTCGATGATGAGGGACGACTGCCCGCCGATCTGCACGATAGTCCGCGCGTCAGGGCGTGAGTGGAGAACGCCTGAGGCGATGGCGAGAGAGCTGCTGTAGTTGATCCACCCCAGCTCCGGAGGGATTGCGGAACTGCCGGAGCCGGAGAAGCCCGCAGCCACGATGTCCTCTGCAGGGACATCGTCTATCAGACGGGCGATGAGCGCGCTGACAGCGGAGCGTGGGCCAGTGCTGACCTTCTCCGTGTCCTGGCGCAGGGTCGCTCCGTCGTGATCAATCAGACAAAGCTTGACGCTTACCGAGCCGACGTCAACACCAAGATAGTATGCCATGTGCCCGAACGAGGATTGTAGCACAGTGCTCGCGTGAGCGCAGGGCGGCAGCTCGCCAACGGGGCCTTGCGCCCGTCGCCCGCGGACCCGGATGTCGGCGTCCGCGGGCCAATGCACGGGGTCGGTCCACGCACCACCGTGATGGACCGGCGCCGCCTTCTGACCCGGGCATGCCATGATGGGTCGACTGCTAAGGCAGGCGCGCCAGGTGATACGGACCACCGCACGGCGGGCCCTCAGTGTAGCGCAGTGTGAGGTCGGTCAGGTCCAGGATGATGGACGAGAGCGTCTGCCACTGGTCCACCTTGGGTGAGCGCTCGTCCGGGTGCCTGCAGATGCTGTCGGGATAGCTGAAGTGGTCCGTCAGCGCCTCCCGGATAGTCTCCACGTTGAGTCGGCCGCTCCGCGCGGTGAGAAGTCGCCGCAAGCGTCGGCTACGAAAGATGGTATCCGGCAGCGTGCTCTTGCCCGTGTCGCGCACCCGGACCATAGGCGACTCAAAGTGGTTGGCGTGGGTCAGGATGCCTTCCTGCGGGTAGAGGAACAGGAGGTCGTTCGGAAGGTTCTCGACATCTACAATCTCGCCACCCTGCTGCCCGATTACCATGTTCATACTGTTCGGGCCGACGTAGGTCATGAGCATCCTGAGGACATCCGACATCCGCGTGGAGTTGAGAATGCCTCGGAGCTTGATGAGAAACGGCAGCCCGGGGTGAAATCCGTCGCTCTCCGTCCTTATGTAGTTGATGCAGACGCCGAGTCCTGAGGAGTTTATTCCCCTGTGACCGATGGTGCCGGCCTCGGCATGCATCACGATAGAAGGCTTGTTAGCCTGTTCGATGCGAAGAACTACGCACGTCTGCAAGGCCTCTGCGCGCCAGTCCCAGTTCTGTCCCAGGATGAGATGGCCGTTCTCGGTGACTTCGGGCAGAAGGCCGAAGGACGTACAGCCACCGCCCGAGGAATCCTTGAGCGTGTTGGGGAGGCACGAGAACGTCAGCTCGGTGCGCGCATTCAAGGCCGCCACTTCGCGGAACTCGAGCTGGGCGCCCTCAGCGATGCCGCGCATCTCTTCCACCAGGTCGCCGTCATACCGCTCGACAAAGGGGACGAATGCCTCCACATCCGCGAGTATCTTCTCCCGGCCAACTCCACCCATGTGCTGCCACAGGTTCATGTAGAAGCGCAGATTGTCGTGGACAAGCTCTCGAACTTGCTCTCCGTGTTGCCGTCCAATCTCACGCGGACTACCTTTGAGGTCCAGAACCGGTACGGTCATCGTGTCCTCCTCGATTAACACCCGCCCTGGTCGGTTGCGTCACCGCCGCGGACATAGCTCGGCCAGCCTGCGCCATTGTACAGTCTGCGACCCTCGTCGGCCAGCAAACGCCTTGTTGCAGGACTCGATTGCTGTCGGTGTTCGCTTCCTGTTACAATCGGCGTCTGTCGCGACGTTCGACCTTGTGCAGTCTCGTTCGTTGTCCGACCGCAAGTTCGACACCATGCAAACCACAAGAAAGCCTTCGGCGTACGCCAGAGTCTCCAGCAAGATGGGCGGACTATCTGCTGATTCCGCGTTCGTTGTGCTCGCGCAGGCCCAGGCCCTCGAGGCTCGCGGTGTGGATATCGTCCACCTCGAGATAGGCGAGCCGAGCTTCGACACGCCCGCCAACATCCGGGACGTGGGACGTCAGGCGATAGCCGACGGTCTCACGAGATACTGCAATTCCCAGGGGATATTGCCGCTACGCGAGGGGATAGCGCGCGAAGTGCTCAGAGGGCGCGGCCTCGAGGTGTCCCCGGAGCGCATCGTCGTAGGCCCGGGAGCCAAGCTTCTGATCTTCTTCGCCCTCCTGGCGCTGTTGGAAAAGGGCGACGAGGTCATCTATCCTGCCCCTCTGTTCTCCGTCTTTCAGTCCGCCATCGGCTTCGCCGGCGCCGTGCCGGTGCCCGTTCCCCTGCGCGAAGAGCTTGACTTCAGGTTCAACCTTGACGAACTGCGCGCGCGGCTGACGTCGCACACCAGGCTTATCGTGCTCAACTCTCCACACAATCCCACCGGCGGTGTGCTCACTGTGCAGGATGTGGAGGAAATTGCCCGGCTGGCGCGTGAAAAGGACCTGCTTGTCCTTTCGGACGAGATCTACGACCACATGTACTACGAAGAGCCCCCTGCCAGCATCATGGCTGTTCCCGGGATGAGCGACAGAACCGTACTGGTGACAGGCTTCTCCAAGACCTACGCGATGACAGGCTGGCGCCTGGGATACGCCGTCATGCCCGAGTGGCTCACCCAACCGGTTGTTCGCCTCCTCAACAACAGCATCTCCTGCACTCCCCACTTTGTCCAGATCGCCGGACTCGAAGCGCTGACCGGCCCTCAGAGCGACAGCCAGGAGATGATGCGGACACTGAGAGAGAAGCGTGACATCATGGTGCAGGGCTTGAACGCGATTCCAGGGATGAGCTGTCGTGTGCCCCGTGGCGCCTTCTATGCCTTCCCCAACATTCGCCGACTCGGGCTTTCCTCAGCCAAGCTTTCGACGGTTCTCCTGGGGGAGGGTGGCGTTGCCGCCTTGCCCGGGAGTGCATTCGGTCCGGAGGGCGAGGGGTATCTTCGCCTCTGTTTCTCAACCTCTGTCGAGAACATACGCGAGGCACTTGACCGCATCAGCCGCGTGGCGGCCCGCCTGTACGTTGAGTAGGTATCTCCCGACTGCGTCCCCTGCTCACAGACCTGGTGCCCCCTCTGTCCACAGTTCGGCGGCTTCGCACGTCCTTTGAGCACGTTACTCAGCTCCGAGCCTGCTCCGGCGTGTGGGGACATCTCGCCCCAGTCACGAGCGACCCAGCAGCGCCTCGATGCGCGATTTCAGGTCCTGTTCTGATACTGCGCCCACGCTCATGTCGGCAATACGACCCTGGTTGAAAAGCAACACGGTCGGTATGCTCGTGACCTGGTACTTGCTTGACGCCAGGGGATTCTCGTCCACGTTCAGCTTGAAGAACTTCACCCGGCCGGCATACTCGCCCGCGAGTCGCTCGGTCACGAGTGCAAGGGCACGGCAGGGGCCACACCACGGCGCCCAGAAGTCCACAAGCGCAGGCAGAGGCGACTTGAGCACCTCCGCTTCGAACGTGGCATCGCTGACCGCTTGAACGCCCGGCTGTCCCTGCCCTGCTTCGATTCGCACGCGGATGAGTATGTCGCCCTCGATGCCGTCAGTGTCATCCAGGGCATTTCGAAGCAGCACCGTCTCGCCGGTCCGCGTGCCTGACGGCACCTTGACCTGAAGCCGCTTGCCGTTGCGTACGAGCACCCTCGTGACGCCCATCTGCGCCTCCTCTGGTGACAATGTCAGCTCGTACGTGACTGGCCCGGTCACCTGGTCGTCTCCCTCTGCCGCGGTACTCGTCGCCCTGCTGCTCCGCAAGTGCCTGCTGCGAACGTGCCGGGCTCCCTGCTATCTCGTCCTGTCATCCTACTATCTATGCCTCTATCTCTTGGTCCCTTTCCCGGGATCAGCGGCGGGCGGCTTCGGCTTCAATCGCAGAGTCTTCTTCACAATCTCTTTCTCGCGATCATAGTTGATGACCCGCTGCAGCATGATTTTCTGGGCTTGCACCGGCCCGGCTCCATGCCACGTGCCGACGCCATGAAGTCCGGCCGTCCAGTTCTGAAGGTGCTTGTGTACCTTCATCACGTTCTCGGCAGGCTCATCGCCTCCGAAACTGAAGAACTCCTCCACGTAGGCTTTCGTCTCAGGATTGTTCAGCTCCTTCAGAGACGGCAGTGTGACGATAAGGCCGCCACCTATGTCTCCTGCAAGCGCCATTACACGCCAGAATGCGTTGCACACGTTGAGCTTGGACACGTTGCCCATGAGTTCGTCCGGAAGGAAGACGCCGGAGCCCTCCGGCTCCTCGGAGCCCTTGTAGGCTGCTGCCAGTCCGCACGCGCGGCAGGTCTCTCGCAATGCGACCATCTCGGCAAGCTCCTCGTTGATGTGCGGCACGTTCTGCAGGCCCTTGTACTCCTGGATCAGCTTCGCGCTGCCTATTATCTGGTTCATAAAGCCCACTTTGCACGTCCCTCCGCAGGTCATGCGGTGGGTCCTGGCGAAGCGGGTCACAAACTTGCCCGAGTACTCGTATTCACCGCAGTGGAAAACCCTTTCCCACGGTACGAAGACATCCTCGAAAATAATCATCGATGTCTCTCTCTGGCCATAGAGCGGGTTGCCGAGTTCCTCGATATCGTCTGCGAGGTCCCGCTCGGCGGAGTAAGGGGTGTACTGACACACGAACGTGATCCCGGGCGCATCCGGCGGCGTGGCGAACGCGACTGCGTAGTCGGCTTCACCCGCTGAATGCGCCGACTGTGGCAGCACCACTATCTCGTGACTGGCGAAACCTCCGCTGATATTTATCTTGGCGCCCCTCACGACTATCCCTTTGTCGTTCTTGTCGACGACCTTGACTGACAGATACGGATCGGGCCAGTTCAGGGCTCGCTTGTTGCGCGGCCCGCGTGGCTCGGTCAGCGCTCCGGCAACGGACAGGTCCCGAGTCTGCACCATCTTGAGATACTCGAGAAAACGCGGGTGGTACGAGGTTCCAAGCTCTCTGTCCATCTCCCACGTAGTACTCCAGAGAGAGTGGAAACAGTCATAGCCAACGCAACGGTAGATGCAGGTGCCGAGGTTCTCCGACGTGAAGGTGCCTGCCTCGGCCTTGCGAACCAGATCGTCAACGCTCCTGCTCACGTACGTGTAGCGGTTTACCGTGTCGTTGATGAGGGGTGAATAGGCTGTCATGATGTCTCGACTCGCGGGGTCCTGTGCCCATTCGTAGCTGGCCTTGTTGGCCTCGACCACTGTCCGGGTGTTGGGGTTCTCAAGAATGCTCTCGACACGCTTGCCGTTCATGAACACACGGGGCTTCAACAGCTTAAGGCTCTCTTCAAATTGCTCTGGTGTCATTAGTGGCATTATTCCTCCTCCGGCTGTTCCGGCGGCTGCTATTGCGTTGCGGCTGGCAAGGGAGGGCACAGGAGCCGGGATAGCGTCGTGTGATGTACCATTATACCCGTGCATTCAGCAACTTTCGCCCCGGACGCCCGCGTCTGCAAGTGCCGGTATAGTGTGCCCGGTCTTCAGGAAGGGGCCGTGTGGAACACACCGGCGCGGAAACAGCTGGCCCCGGTCTTTATCTAAAGAAACAGAGAGAAAGGAGAACAATGAGACTTGTAAGGATTGACTGGAAAGGGAACTCCAAATGGGGCATTCTGGACGCAGACTCTGTGTTCTCGCTGGAAGGAGACCTCTATGGGGACTTCACTCGAGGGGAGCGGCTGTGCGCGTTGAGTGAGGCAAAGCTGTTGGCGCCGGCGGAGCCGACGACAATCATCTGCTGCGGCCTCAACTACACGGACACCATCGAACAGCTTCAGATTGAGACCCCCAAGGAGCCTGCCCTGTTCTTCAAGCCACCCTCCTCGCTCGTGAACCCGGGGGAAGATGTCTACGCGCTGCCAATCTCGACCGATGTCCGCTATGAGGCGGAGTTGTGTGCGGTGATGAAGCGCAGAGCGTGGAGAGTCAGCGAGTCGGAGGCGCTCGACTACGTGCTCGGCTTCACCTGCGGCAACGACATGACTCTCTGGGACCTGTTTCAACGCGACGCCCGCCTGACCAGGGCCAAGGGCTACTACAAGTCAGCGCCGATCGGGCCTGTTCTGGTCACTGACGCGGACCCGTACGCATTGAGGCTTCAGGGCAGGGTCAACGGCGAGACGAAACAGGACAGCAACACCAGCAAGCAGATCTTCAATACCGCGAAGATTATCAGCCACGTGTCCCAGTTCACGCCCCTCATGCCCGGTGACGTGGTCTTCACGGGGACGCCCAGGGGCGGCCATTGCCCCGTGAAGGTCGGGGATGTCATTGAGGTTGAGATTGACGGCATCGGTATTCTGAAGAACAAGGTGGTCATGGGCTGAATTCCCGCAGGACGTCCGGCGTCTCGCCCGCCTGGCGGGCGGGGCGCCTACACGCTCACGCGCAGACCCTCCTTTCTGTATCCCTTCTCATCGTGCGCCGCTCCGGTCCGCCTCATTGAGCTCGTCCAGACAGATGAGTGACACATGAGAGATGCGACGTTAGG
>JAUVYD010000111.1 GCA_030603265.1 Dehalococcoidia bacterium | reverse complement strand
TAGGTGGTTGGCCCCGGCGTACTCCCTGTGCCGTAGAGGGAGATAGTGTTATCACTTAGTAAGCTGTAAGTATAGGTGCTAGATGGGATTAGTCCATCGCCGCTGGCATATTGGTAGACTCCAGAGCCACCGCTGGCGTCTTTCTCCACGCGGCCATCGTTGTTATAGACAGCAAGATAATCACCAGACTCCACGGTGATGTCTAAGCCGCTGAAAGTCCTTTTTGCGCCAGCAGTAATCACCCCCACGGCCTCGGAATCTCTGCAGGTGTAGCTGGTGCCAGATGATAGGTATACGGTACCGAACTTCGCTGACGTGGCGGAATCGCTGAACCATGTCTCAACGGTGTCAATGGAGCCGCTATCGTTGGCGGGATTCTCAATGCCGAAATAAGTGTCGTATAGGACAGTGCTGCCCGTCCTGTCGGTTGCAGCGGCTCCTACATCTATCAAAGTAGCAGGGAACGACTCTCCCTCACCTGTGGCTTGCCGTGAGAATGTAGGCGGATTAGCCGTGAGAATGTCTACCCGCGAGAGACAGTCCAGTTTGCGCTGTGAGTAGTGTTCAGGCTCTAGCTCGTCATACCGCTTGGGCCTCTTCCTGCAAGCCACATCCCAACCATGCCTCATGCCGCCTGGTACTGCGTCCCATCCGTCAGTCCATGCCTTGTAGAAGTTTGGCAGGTGGAGGGCAACAGCGTCGGTAATCTGCCCGTCTCTCAGCGTGTACGGGTCGAGGTAGATGAAGTGGTCGTGGAAGCCTCGCTCTGCCAGCCATACGCGGGGCAGAGACGCTACCCATGCCTGATAGGCTTCGGCATCAAGAGGGCCACCCTCCGCGTCAACAAGCCCGTCGTAGCCTCGCCTCGCCTCTTTACTGTTCCAGTCAGTGACGTAGAACCTAGAGGCATCGTTGTAGCGAAAGTCGCCCACATCCAAACACATGGAGAGGCGAACCTGTACCAGCCCGCACCTCTCCGTGCAGCCGCTAGGTTCTACTCGTGCGTATGCCATCTACCCTAGAACTCCCTGCGTCTCGCCGTTCGAGCGCGGCTCAGTCAGCTGCAACGCACTCCCATCGGGGTATATCTCGATGCGAGGCCCGCCCTCGATGCCGACGACGTAGCAGACAACTCTCATCGGCGGGTGCATGACCAGGCGGTGCAGCTTCTCTTCGGGCGTCTCATTGCGCTTGCCCATCACGACCTCGATAGTCGTGCGCCTGCTAACGAATCCCATCGCGCCCTTGTTCTCGACGCAGTGCCGCCGGAGCTTTGGGTTGTGGCGGAGCCCAGGCATGTTCAATCCGAGCGGGACGGGCAGCCACCAATAGCGGACCGCCCGCTTGTGGTTCACGATTGCATACCTGTTCTCGATGCGTGCGACGGGGTCAATCTGGGAGACGACGGAGCCGTCGCGGTATTCCACGCACCAGAATGCCTCTGCTATTGGCTGTGGCATTTCATCATCCCCCTATCTATTCGCGTCTTTGCCAGATGACATTCATAGCACAACACCTGCAAGTTATCTCTGCTGTGCGTTCCGCCAAGTTTCCTCGGCAAAATGTGGTCAATCTCGTGGGTTACGCCACGATGACCATCCACCCACGGCTTCCCGCATGAAGCACACGGCACGCGGTCTCGAAACGCCTCGTTCTTGAAGGATAGATACTCGGCATGACTGTCCCCAGATCGCCATAGTATTCTCATTCTAGATAGGGCAGCTCTGCCTTTTGGAGACTGGAGGTAACGACGTCTCGCCTCTAACCACTTCGGTGATTTCCAATACCTCTCTTCAGATTTGCGCCCAGTAGGGGTCATCTTGTACGCCTTGTGTTGGAGCCGCGCCTTTGGAGACGAGGCATACCGCGCCCTAGTCTCTTTACCAAGGGGTGAACGTATGTATCGTTCCTGCGAGGCCCTGCCATTGACGGACACGCGCACCTTTGCCATGGCGTTCTTGTGCGCCACCAGTCTACAGGCATCACATACAGAGCGCCCATGACATCCATACTGTACATATTGAAAGACAGATTTGCAGTGTGTGCATATTGCCTCGGCTGATGCCGTCGGCAACGACCCCGTTGACCACCTGCCCTTTATATCTCGCTCCATAATCAAATCTCATCCCACTGAAAAGTTAGCACTTCTGCCGACTGGGCTCCTCTCGTGGCGTCATCATCAACCTTCACCTGGACAACTACGTGCTTGAATGCCTCTGCCGCCGTGTGGTCGCCGGAGTCTACGGTCATGGATGCCCCGGAGGTGAAGGAGCTGACAAGCGCCGTCTCGGTGGTCTGGTCCTTGTAGTAGGCGTGGCCGTTAGTGTTGTCTTCCATGTCGTGGCCGGTTGTGCCGCCTGTGCCCGTGGCCTGGTCATACGACGCAGCTGGGCATCCCTCATCTCCAGCATCTCGCACGCCGACGACCAACTTCCCGCCCGTGCCCAGCGTCCAGCCGATTGCCCCATCGCTGTAGAACTTGTGATTGTTCAGCAGAGTGGCATCGTTCAGCGCCGTGATGGTGAGCTGGAGGGACATCCAGTACGAGAAGTTGAAATCGGCCGCTGGGATGGGGATAGGGTTGCCGGTGCCCGGAGCGGCAGCGTCTGAGGTGCTGAGCCTCGGAGTTGTGACCGTGGTGGCGGTCGGCCCTGCCCCCGTGAGTTGCTTGACTACGACTGTTGCCACGCTCATAAGAATGTACCTCCTGTGTCAGCCTTGAGTTTTTCTTGGAGTGCTAAGGTCAATTCGGCAATCTGCCTTCTCAGCAGACGTATCTCTACCTGCAACGCGCACTTACTGCACATGGACTTGTACAGAATGTGGTTGGCCAGTGATACGAGTTCGAGATTCTCAATCCTGTTGTCATCCCTGAATCCGTTCTTGTGGTGAACATGTTCGCTTTTCATCAATGGCCTGCCGAGGTGCTTCGCCATTACGAGTCTGTGTTGAGGCACGAATCGCTTGTTGGTCGCCATCTCAAAGAACTCATCGCCTGGTGATAGCTTTTGTACTATGTAGCCAGACGTTGTTTTACTGGTGCCTCCCTTCCACGATTGGTGCGCAGCTCCGTGCCTAGCCAGTGTTCTGCAGTGACACGCTTGGCAATTGCGCGAGACTGGCTGTCCTCCTCGGCATTGAACCCACCTGGCCTTTCCGCAGGTTTCGCAGGCGTGCCATACGTACAACTGGGTTGCGTCGGCCCTTCCCAACTCGCTCCCGCGCCTAAGTTCTCCCCCTTTTGGTTCGGCCATGCCTGCTACAGCCATCTTGTGTCTCCTACATGTACCGTGCTCGGTACCTGATTCTGAGCGTTCCCAACGAGCCGAATCCGGCCACTGATATGAGGTTCGAGCCGGGCGACAGGACGGGGAATTGCCCGCCTGCGCCGGACATCGCGGAGCTGCCTTCTAATGATGCGTACCACGACCTGCAATCAATGGCGAGTTGTTCTCCGGAGGACATCGAGTCCGCCCAGGTGAATTCCATCCCATTGACCGCATTGAGGAGCGTGAGCGTCGAATCCCACGCCTCGCCGGCGGCGAGGACGAACACGGGAAGGGCATCCGCCGAACCTGCCACGGTCAATGAGATTTCCTTGGGGTCGGAGTCAATGTTATGCGTCGCGTCCGTCTCTGTGACTGCGTACGCGAACGGGTCATGGCAGATGAATGCGATGCTGCCCCAGAACAACTGAGGCCCGCTCCACGCGCCGGACAGGTCGATGAACCGCGCCATCCAGTAGCGGTCGGAGCTTGTGCTCAGGATGAGCCTGGCGTCCTTGCGGCGATTGAGCACGGCCTTGATGGAGTCGAGTTTGGATTCCACGTCGGTCTGCGAGGTGCCGGAAATCTGCACCCCGAGGGTGATGGTTTTCGGCACGGCAATGGACTCGGGCGCGTACGCCTTGTGCAGCATCTGGTAGGAGTTCGCCGTCAGTCGCGCGGATGGGTCCGGCGTGATAAGCGAAAGCCCATACGATGACAGGTTGGTCCCGTCGAATGTGATGCTAGGCATATTGCCCCTTCACCGACCTCAATTTGTACAACTCGCGAGCGACGGTCTCTCTCAATTTTGCTATGTCGGCCTCTTCCCGAATTACCACCTGTGCCATAGGCATGAAGTTCTCGATGTGAATACCCCCTCCGACAAAGTCGCCATGCGGAACGACGTGCTCGATGCCGCTCTCTCCTGCTATGGCATAGGGCCGTTGCGACCGCAGCCCATAGAGAAGCGTCGGCTCGGTGATGTCTCCGCCGCCTGCCATCCCGAGCAGCCCGCCCCCGGTTATCCGCGGACGGTGATTGGCAGCAACAGACGGTGTCGGAGCTTCCGGAAACTCCGGAATCTCGATGGCCTTCCCGCCGCTGCCCGCCATTATCTCGTTGTACGCATTCACGAACGCGACCGTGTCGACGAGTTCGTCAACGTGCAACTGCTTGAACGCATCAAGCCGCGTCTGGTACTCGGCAAGTTCGTCTGCCGTCTGCTGCAGAATGAGGGCTTCCTGTTCCGTGAACGCCTGGTCAGCGATGCCCTTCTGGTCGTCGAAGTACTGCTCGGTGTCAGCTTCCTTGATAGCGTTGAATAGCTCCTGGGAGATCTTCTCCCGCTCCTGCTGCGCCTCGTAGTCGGCTATCCGGTCCTCTATCTCCAGGCGGCGCTGTTTGGTCAGGTCCTCGTCCGTTTCGAGCTGCCGCCTGAGGTCCCGAATGCGACGCCTCTCTATCTCGTCCTCGCGCTTCTTGTCCTCAGACTCCTGCTCGCCCAGCAGGTCCAGGTACGCCTGCGCCTGTTCACCGAGCGCGCCGTCTATGGCCGCCAATTCTGCGACCATCTGCTTGTCTATCTGGCCGAGCTTGTCCTGGGTGAAGTCGCGGTAGAACTGGGCGCGCTCCTCAAGCGTTTGTTTCTCCATGTCGCGAGCGTAGGAAGCTGCCTGTATCTCCTGCTCCGCCGACGATGTCGCGCTCGCCACCATCTGGTCGTAGGCCATCTCCACACTGGAGAGCATCTCTGCCGAGCTGTCGCGAATGGAGTCGGACCATTCATTGAATGCGCGCTCGCTCTCCGAGACGCCACGCTTGAAGTGCGAGACGACCCAGTCCCAGTTGTTGTGCAGCGCGATGAGGCCGGTGATGACCAGGCCGATGGCGGTGATGACCAGGCCGATGGGGTTGGCGCGCATGGCGACATTGAGGGCAAGCGTGCTTGCCGTAGCGCCCTGCGCCGCCGTCGTGGTTGCGACCATCGCGGTGCGATGTGTAATCATCGCCGCCGTCGCCGACCTGTAGAGCCCAATCGTTGTCCCGAGGCCGGTGGCTATAAACCCCATCGACATGAGCAGTGGGCCCATAGCGGCAGCCAGCAGGCCGACTACAATCGCTCCCCTGCGGACCGGCTCGGGCAGACCACTGAATGCGTGGACCGCTTTCGTGACTGCGCCTGCCGTGTCCGTGACGAGAGGGACGATTGTGTCTGACAGGGCGTCGCCCAGCTCTATCAGTGCGTTCTTGATTTGCGTAGCTGCCTGTTGCAGTTGAAATCCGGGGCCGCCCGCCATCTCGTCGAAGGCCTCTCCAGTCCTGCCCGCGGCCCCGGTCACTGTCTCCAGTGCCGCCGCGAAGTCGTCCGAACTCGATGTCAGGAGCGGCAGAATGCCGCGCATGGCCTCGTCTGAGGCGAACAGTTCGCGGATGGCGACCACGTTTCCGCCGGTCTCCTGCATCAATCGTTCGAGCACGCTGGACAGGCTGCCGAACTGCTTGATGGCCTCCGGGCCCGATG
>JAUVYD010000052.1 GCA_030603265.1 Dehalococcoidia bacterium | reverse complement strand
TGATGGCCTCACGCGGTGCGTCTGCGATGGCCTCGATGCAGTTTGCCGCATCTTTGAAATACAGCGTGGGCATCTTTGTGCTCTCGGTGACGAAGCACTCAAAAGGCTTGCCCAGGAGCGAACATTCGATCATCCACGCGTTGTACTGTGATACGTGTCTGACCTTGGCGCCGGGGCCGATGACTGAAGGCAGTCGGACGCCACGGAAGTCCAGTCCGAACTTGGAGCGGTAGAAGCGCCCGAGGTTCTCGCAGTACGCCTTGCCGCAGCCATACATCGTCGTCGGACGCTGAAGGGTCGTGTCTGTCGCTGTGGAGGGAGTGTCGAGGCCGTAGGTTGCAATCGTGCTCGGGAAGACGACTCGCGAGGCGCCGAAGAGCCGCGCCGCCTCGAGCACATTCATGGTGCCTACGACGTTGACCTGAAAGGACGCCCACGGGTTGGCGTCGGAGGGCGCACTGAGCATGGAGCCGAGGTGCAGGATTCGTTCGATGTTGTTGTCACGGACGACATTGAAAACCTCGGATGCGTAGGCAAGGTTCCCCCGGACCACCGTGATGTCGCTTGCGATATCCTCCATCCTCGCCATGTCCGGCGCCACGTCGAAAACCGTGACCTTGTCTCCCCTCTGCACGAGTTTGCGTGCCAGGAGCGCACCAATGAAGCCGGTTCCGCCAGTTATGAGAACGTTCATGCTATCTGTCCTCCTTCTGTCTTCCCATCTCTTGTAGCTCACCAGTAGAGCATCTTCAATCGTTGCAGGAACTCCTTGTCTCTCTTCTCGACTACCGTCTCCCTTTCCTGGTTGCTGTACTCGAAGAATCCCTTGCCTGTCTTACGTCTGAGGTGGTCGGTGCAGGCTAGAACAGGCCGCGCACCTTCCCTGTCGCCGTATCTACGTCAATGCGCCTGAACGCCGGATTCGAACTGGTGCCAGGCATGAGACTGATGGTCCCCGCAACCGGACACAGAAACTTGGCGCCTGAGTAGACGAGCACATCCTTGATGGGCAGGACCCATCCCTTTGGCACCCCTTTGAGTGTCGGGTCATGCGTGAGGCTGAGGTGAGTCTTGACCATCATTGTCGCGTAGTCATCGTACTTGGGGTCGGCTTCGAACGCCTTCGCCTTTGCCTCAGCTTCAGGAGTCCAGGTGACGGCGGTAGCACCGTAGACAGTGCGCGCTATCCTCTCGACCCTGTCCCTGAGCTTCATGTCCATCATGTAGAGGAAACCGAATGGTGTCTCCTCCTCGGCCGCCTCGATGACCGCATCGGCGAGCTCCAATGCACCTTCGCCGCCGTTTGCCCAGTGGGTCGAGGCGGCACAGCGCACGCCGACAGCCTCGGCGGCCCTGCGTATCAGCTTGATTTCTTCGTCGGTATCAGTCGCAAAGCAGTTGATACACACGACAGGTCGAATCCCCGATAGCTTGATGGTGTGGAGATGGTGTATCAGGTTGGGGAGCCCTCGCTCGACGAGGCCGAGGTTCTCCTTCCTGTACTCATCGGGCAGCGGCCTGCCGGGGACAACCGCCGGTCCGCCGCCGTGCATCTTGAGTGCGCGCACGGACGTGGTCAGGACCGATACGTGTGGCTTGAGTCCGCTGTAGCGACACTTCACGTTCCAGAACTTCTCGAAGCCTATGTCGGCGGCAAAGCCGCTCTCCGTGACGTGGTAGTCGAACAGCTTGAGGCCTATCCTGTCGCCGATGATGGAGGACTGGCCGACTGCGATGTTCGCGAACGGGCCGGCGTGGACCATGCAGGGCTGGTACTCAACCGTGGAGCAGAGGGTCGGGTTGATGGTGTTTCTCATCCAGGCCGTCATGGCTCCGGCAACCTCGAGGTCGCCGGTCGTGACCGGGTCGCCCTTCCTGTCGTAGGCGACAGTGATGTGGTTCATCCGCTCCCTCAGGTCGGCCAGATCAGTTGCGATTGAGAGTATTGCCATGAGTTCAGAGCCGACCGCGATGTTGAACTTGGACTGCATTGTGTAGCCGTCCATGCGTCCGCCCAGGCCGATGACGATGTTGCGGAGGCTCTGCGCGCAGAAGTCTACGACCCAGCCCATCTCCACCCGGGTCGGGTCCACGTCAAGCCTGCGCATGCCTGTTCTCGTGAGTAGCTGCTCGTCATCGTAGTTGCGCTCGTGCTGCATTCGGGCTGTCAGTGCGACCATCGCGAGGTTATGGGCGTTCATGATGTCGTTGATGTCGCCCGTGAGCCCCATCGAGAACTCCGTCATAGGAATCAGCAGGGCGTTCCCACCTCCAGCGGCAGTGCCCTTGATGTTCATCGTAGGGCCGCCCGATGGTTGTCGCAGACAGCCGCCTGCGTTCTTGCCTCGCTTGCCGAGACCCTCAATCAGTCCCAGGGACGTGGTGCTCTTGCCTTCGCCGAGAGGGGTTGGCGTGATGGCGGTGATTTCCACGTACTTGCCGTCTGGTTTCGTCTTGAGGCGCTCGATTATCTTCATGAAGTCGAGCTTGCACAGGCGCCCGTAGGGAATCACCTCGTCCTTCTTGAGCCCCAGTCGTTCTCTCCACTGGTCAGGCGTCGGGAGGTTGGCCTCTGCGGCCTCGGCAATCTCCCAGTCCTGCATCTTAGTGGCGTCGTATGGCATCGCGGGTGTCCTCCCTGGTGAGTAGAGTAGTTCCTCTTATACCGGGCCACGTCCTGCGAGACCGGTCGCTCGCAATGGGGAGCGAGAGCTTATCGTAGATGATGGCTTGCCGTCCAAGTGCCGCGATTCTATTACGGCGGAAGCTGTCAGTCAACGAAGCACACTGCCTCAGAACCATTGTTGCCGAAGGAGTAGCCACCACGCACGGACTGGCCGAGGCGTTACGAGACGGCGGCAAGACGCTCCGCCGCTTCTACAGTATGCGCAAGGAGCATCGTGACGGTCATCGGGCCGACGCCCCCGGGCACGGGCGTTATGGCCTCAGCCTTCTCCCTGACGGGCTCGAAGTCGATATCCCCCTCAAGGTGATAGCCCTGCTTGGCGCTCGTGTCTTCCACATAGTTTGTGCCGAAGTCCACCGCAATAACCCCCTCCTTGACCATGTCGGCGGTGATGAACCGGGGCCGGTTGGCTGCCACGACGAGGAGATCTGCTTGCCTTGTCCAGTCCGCGAGGCAGGGTGTGTCCGGATGACACAGAGTGATGTTGGCGCTCACGCTTTCGTGGCACAGGAGAGCCGCGAGTGGTTTGCCGACCAGATTGTCCACGTTGACGATGACGGCGTGGCGATGCCTGAGGTCGCCGTAGCCGCTCCGGCGCAGCATCTCCATGATGCCTGCAGGCGTTGCCGGCACGAATGATTCCTGTCCAAGCCAGGACCTGCCGACGCTCTCGGGATGAAAACCATCCACGTCTTTCGCAGGAGAGATTGTGGTGAGAACGGCGCTCTCGTTGAACTGCGGTGGCAGCGGGAGTTGCACGAAGATGCCATGGACGTCGGCCCGACGGTTCAACTCGCTGATTCGTGTGAGGAGGTCCCTCTGTGTGTAGTCCTGGGGCAGGTGGCACATCTCTGAGAGGAGTCCAACCTCGGCTGCTGCCTTCTCCTTCAGACGCACATAGCTGGCGGAGCCGGCGTCATCGCCCACGATGATACCTGCGAGCTTGGGGACAACAGCGCCCGCGGCCAGCACCGTGACACGCTCGCGGAGCTCCTGCCGGATGTCTCTGGAGAGCTGGCGTCCGTCGAGTATGACTCCTGGCATCGTTCTGTCTCCTTCACGGGGGGCTGGAATGCTACCTGGCGAGCAACTTCTCCGCTGCGGCGACGGTATTTGTCAGCAGCATGGCCGTGGTGACGGGGCCGGTGCCTCCCGGTACCGGGGTGACTGCCACTGCCTTCTCGGCGACAGCGTCGAAATCCACATCTCCCACGAGGCGTGGCTTGCCGGTTGCGGCGTCTTCCACCTGGTTGACCCCGACGTCGACAACGACTGCGCCTTCGCGGACCATGTCTGCTGTTATGGCGCGTGGACGGCCAATCGCAGCCACGAGAATGTCGGCGCTACGGGTTATCTCGGGCAGGTTGCGCGTGCCGGTGTGGCAGATTGTGACCGTTGCGTTTGCCCCGGGCCGCTTCTGAACAAGGATGCCGGCGAGCGGTTTCCCCACGATGTTGCTTCGACCACAGATGACGACATGACGGCCTTCGGGACTGTGACCGCTTCGAACGAGGAGTTCCTTTACTCCGTAGGCGGTCGAAGGGAAAAAGGTCTCCTCTCCGAGCAGGAGCTTGCCGCAGCTGACAGGATTCGTTCCATCCACGTCCTTGTCTGGAGAGACGGCGCTCTGTGCCCGAAGAGAGTTGAGGTGCTCTGGCAGTGGCAGTTGCAGGATGATGCCGTGGAACCGCGTGTCGGAATTGAGCCTGGAGATGGCGTCTTCGAGCAACTTCTGCGTGGTGTCCTGAGGCAACCGCATCGTCTCGGTGTAGATGCCGACAGCCTCGCACCCCCTCGTGATGCCTCGGAGGTATGACTGCGCTGACGGATCATCTCCCATGACGAGGACAGCAAGGCCGGGCACTGCACCGTCCAGCGCGGCCATTCTCCCCTTCAGCTCCTCCCGGATTGCGGCCGCGATAGAGCGTCCGTCTATGATTTTGGCTGGCATCGTGCCCCCGTTCCACGTGGTGACCAGCATTCTAACATAGGGTCGCTCTGCGCTTCGGAGCGATAGAGGTGGTTGTGCACGGTGAATTGCATAATGAAGAATCACCTGTTACATTAGCCGATAGACTGGCTGATATTTCAGGGGTCAACCGGCCTCGTCTCCTGAATCCAAGTTCAAATACGCAATACGGAGGGCTTAGCTATGGCAGTGGACAAGGGAATGTTGTCCATGATGGACGAGAAGAGGGTGTTTCCACCCCCCAAGGAGTTCAGCGCGGCGGCACACATCAAGAGCATGGAAGAATACAAGGAGCTGTATGACAGCTCGATTGCCGACCCCGACAAGTTCTGGGGCGAGCGGGCTGAGCAGCTGGATTGGTTCAAGAAGTGGGACAAGGTGCGTGTGTCGGACTTCGCCAACGCGAAGCACGAGTGGTTCGTAGGAGGCAAGCTGAATGTCACCTACAACTGCATCGACCGGCACCTGAAGACCTGGCGCAAGAACAAGGCTGCACTCATCTGGGAGGGCGAACCTGAGGGCGAGCGGATAACGTACACCTATCAGGATTTGTACAACGAGGTCTGCCGTTTCGCAAACGTGCTGAAGAAGCACGGGGTGAAAAAGGGCGATCGGGTATCTATCTACCTTCCGATGATTCCGGAACTGCCCATCTCCCTGCTGGCATGCGCGCGGATTGGAGCCGTCCACAACGTTGTGTTCGGCGGGTTCAGCGCGGAAGCACTGCGGGATCGAATCCAGGACTGTGGTTCTGACACTCTCATCTGCTGCGATGGCTACTACCGCAGCGGTAAGGTTGTGAACAGCAAGGCGAACGCGGATGCCGCGATGGCGGCCTGTCCTGACGTGGTGAAGCAGTCTTTCGTCGTCAAGCGTGTTGGGGTTGAGGTGCCGATGGTTGAGGGGCGTGATCACTGGTGGCAGGATGAGATGTCGGCCCCGGATAACAGTTCGCACTGCGAGCCCGAGGTGATGGACGCGGAGGACCCGCTGTTCATCCTCTACACCAGCGGCAGCACCGGCAAGCCCAAGGGAGTCCTGCACACTACAGCGGGGTACCTGCTCTACGTGATGCAGACATTCAAGTGGGTTTTCGACTACAAAGACGAAGACACGTTCTGGTGCACAGCTGACATCGGCTGGGTGACCGGGCATAGCTACATCGTCTACGGACCTCTTGCTTCCGGCGCGACGAGCCTGATGTTTGAGGGAGTGCCCACGTTCCCGAAGCCCGACCGGTTCTGGGAGATTGTGGAGAAGTACAAGGTCAACATCTTCTACACCGCGCCCACGGCGCTACGTGCGCTGATGCGCGAAGGCGATGACTGGCCGAACGGCCGTGACATGTCAAGCTTGAGGCTTCTCGGAACCGTCGGTGAACCAATCAACCCCGAGGCCTGGATGTGGTACTACAACGTCATCGGCAAGGCGAAGTGCCCGATTGTTGACACGTGGTGGCAGACGGAGACCGGTGGAATACTTATCACCCCGCTTCCGGGCGCGATGCCAATCAAGCCCGGGTCCGCAACACTGCCATTGCCGGGAGTTGAGTTGGCGATACTGCGCGAGGATGGCACGCCTGTTGAGACGAACGAGGGTGGATATCTCGCCATCACGCAGCCATGGCCTGGACTGATGCGCGGTGTCTATGGCGACCCTGCCAGGTTCAAGGACACGTACTTCGTCAGGTTCCCTGGCGTGTACACGACCGGCGATGGCGCCCGTCAGGATGAAGACGGATACTACTGGCTCATGGGCCGTATCGACGACGTCATCAACGTGTCGGGTCACCGCATCGGGACTGCGGAGGTGGAGAGCGCGCTCGTGTCCCATGCGCTGGTGGCAGAGGCCGCTGTGGTTGGGATGCCACATGAGATCAAGGGGCAGGGTATCTACGCATACGTCACACTGAATGTCGGCGTGGAGAAGAACGACGCACTCAAGAAGGAACTTGTTGCACACGTGCGCAAGGAGATTGGCCCAATTGCCACTCCTGACAAGATCCAGTTCGCGGACGGCCTCCCCAAGACGCGGAGCGGCAAGATAATGCGGCGTGTGCTCGTCAAGATCGCAAGCGACAAGATGGACGAGCTGGGCGACACCAGCACCCTCGCCGATCCTTCTGTTGTCGATGATCTGGTGAAGGGCAAGATATAGCGAGCGCGTTTCTGATTCGTCATTCACGGGGCGTCGGGGATACGAAAACCCGGCGCCCCGATTGGCAGTAAGAACGAGAGAAGGAGAGTGCAGATGGCGGACACTAAACTTGGCAACCCTGCTGTGGTAGGGCTGGGGGGTTTCGGCGTTACGACGCTGCTCCTGCAGTTCCACAACCTGGGGCTGGCCGGCACCGGTGTAGTCCTGTGGACGGCCCTGTTTTTCGGAGGGATGGCTCAGCTGATTGCCGGCCTGAAGGAATTCGAAAGCGGGAATAACTTCGGATTCGCAGCCTTCAGCACCTACGGCGCATTCTGGATGGCGCTCGCTGGCATCTTGCTCGGTGGTCATTTTGGTATTTTCGCCGCAACCACGACCGACGTGGGCTGGTTCCTGGTGGCATTCACGGTGCCAACGGTTGTATTCACGCTGGCTGCCTGCAGAGCCAGCGGAGCTCATTCCATTCTGTTTGTGACTCGGTTGTTGGGATTTGTGTTCCTGGATATCGGGCATTTTGGTGGTTCGAGCCTGTGGATTACTCTCGCGGCATTCGACCTCATAGTGTGTGGCTTCACTGCGATCTACATTATGGCCGCGATTGTGCTTGCTGATTTCGGCTGGACGCTGCCGCTCGGCAAGGGTTGGCTGGCGAAGTAGGACACTCTCAGCTGGCAGAAGTGCGTTGGCTCGAGGGGGGCGCGGACGCGCCCCCCTCCCTTTTCTGGAGGAGGAGGCCAAGAAGGGTGCGCCACTTGCCGCCCGTGCGGCGTGTGTTGATGCGCACCTGTGTGTTGCCGACCTGTACGGCCGGACCCAGGTCCAGGTTCATGGCGAGACTTCCCATGTGGCGTGGGACGAGCACGATGTCGCTGCCCTGGCGCGTGATGGAGATTACACCGGCTGCGGTTGCGAGAAGGCGCATCCTGGCAACGAAGAGCAAGTCTTTGAGCGGTGTGGAGAGTGGGCCGAACCTGTCTTTCAGTTCGTCGGCGATGCCGTCAAGGTCGCCCGGCGTCGCCGCGTCTGCGAGCTTCCTGTAGAACGCGATGCGGGTGGCCGAACTCGAGATGTAGTCGTCCGGTATGTAGGCTGACACGGGCAGGTCGAGCGCAGGTGGGGGCTGTTTGGGCGTCAGCTCGGCTGCAATGGGCGCGCCTGGTTGGAGAAGTTCAACTTCCTCCGCCAGGATGCGGCAGTAGAGTTCGAAACCAACGGCCGCCATGTGTCCGCTCTGACCTGTGCCCAGGAGGCTCCCTGCTCCGCGAATCTCGAGGTCTCGCATGGCGATTTCGAGCCCGGCGCCCAACTCGTTGGCCTCGAAGATGGTTCGAAGGCGTCTCCTCGCCTGAGGTGTGAGTTCCCTGTGGCGGTCGTGGAAGAAACACGCGTACGCCTGGTTGCGCCCTCTCCCGACGCGCCCCCGCAGTTGATAGAGCTGTGTCAGCCCGAGCCGGTCAGCCTG
>JAUVYD010000103.1 GCA_030603265.1 Dehalococcoidia bacterium | reverse complement strand
GCATGCCGTCGCCCCTACGGATACACCACACCCCTCCTGCGGGCAGGCGCAGAGGCCTGCCCCTACATCACGTGACGTGTTCATCCTGTCCGTGACCACAACCATGACCAATGCGCCAGCCTACGGGCGAGGCATGCCTTCGCCCCTACATTCGGAGGGGGCGTTGAGCAAGTGCCGGCGTGCCACATCGGGCTCAGGCCGATGCCTTCGACTCAAGCTCGATGAGCTTCCGCTTGCGCTCGATGCCCCAGCGGTAGCCGGCGAGGCCGCCGCCCTTCGGGACAACGCGGTGGCACGGGACGACGAGGGCCACAGGATTCGTGGCACAGGCGCGGGCCACCGCCCTCGTGGCGGTCGGCTGTCCCAGCGCTGCGGCGATATCACTGTAGTGCATGGTCGAGCCCCCGGGAATCGCACGCAGGAACTCCCATACACGCCGCTGGAACGCAGTGGCGCGGACGTCGTACGGGAGCTGCGGCCAGGGCAACGTGCCGGAGAGGTAGTCAACGAGCAGCTTGGTCCAGGTTGAGAGCTCACCATTCCCCTCCGAGATATCCGCCGCGCTGAACTCCTCCATCATCCCCCCGATCAGCTCATCGGAGCTGTCGCCCAGCTTCACCGCGCAGATGCCTCTCGCGGTCGCGGCCACGAGGAGGTAGCCAAGCGGCGTGTTCACGACCGTGTAGCCGACCTCCTGTCCTCTGCCTCTATCCCGATAGGCCTTCGGCGTCATGCCGAGGTGGCCGTTCGCGCCCTCGTAGATCCGGCTGCTCGAGCCATAGCCCGCGTCGTAGGTAGCATCGACTATGTCCGCTCCCTGCCGCAACGCTTTCCTGAAACGCTCGCGCCGGTGGGTATCGGCATAGTCCCGGGGCGATATGCCGAGAGCGTCCTTGAAAACGCGGCTCACCTGCGACTCGCTCATCCCCGCCTGCGCGGCAAGCTCCGCCAGCGCCGGGACGTAGTCCGCCTCCTCGATGTAGCGGCACAGACGCACCACGGTCTCCGCCGCTGCATCCGTCGCACGTGCCGCATCGGGCCGGCAGCGGCGGCAGGGGCGGAAGCCCGCACTCTCCAGTGCGGCTGGAGAGAAGGCGAAGACGGCGTTCTCCCGCCTCGGCTTTCTGCTGGGGCATTGAGGGCGGCAATACACACCGGTGGTGCTCACGCCGTAGTAGAAGACTCCGTCATACGAGGCATCGCGGTTGAGAACCGCCCGCCAGAGCGCGTCATAGTGAAGGTCTCTCATGTTGCCTCCCCGGATTGTCTCACGGCCGCCGGCATGATGCCAACAGACCTCCACAAAGGGTACAGCGCCCGCAGACCGCGCTTCTATCCGTTTCCGCGCGGCGCATTCGGCGCGCCCGACCTTGCCCGTGAACCGGGCCGTGCCCTGGCCTTTCAGCGGGATGACGCTTCGGGAGCGCACCAGTGGCGACCATCAGAGCAGGAGAGTCGCGGCGACGCGAGAAGGCACCTGTGGACCCGGCCCTGTGAGCACTCTGCGAATGCGTTCGAACGCGCGTCCCGGGAGTGCCTTCGTGTGATACTGGTGGGTGCTACCGGACAGGAGACTGAAGACTTGAGCCGGCAATCAGCCCTGGCTCACAATCCACGACGCGACAGGCACTGTTCCAGCACGGGGCCTTCTCGGGGATGAAGACTAAGACGTCCTGGACGGAATACCCCATCGCTCTGGAAACGGGCCGATGAATGACGCACATCCCGCGCTGTTGCCGAATTGTCATCTCATGCGCATTGCCGTCATGCCCTGGGAGACTGTCGGGATAGGCACACTGCCGGTGAGGCTACACAACGTAGGGCAGGGTTAGTGCGCCACTTTACGAAGGCCGGGGATACGCATTCAACTCAACTGCGCCCCAAGGCCGAGCTGCTCCCTTCGTACCAATGCCGAGGGGGCTGCTACTCCGACAGGCTTCTGGGTGAGAACGCGAACCCATTCTGGCGGAAGACGGCCAGACAGGCGGCTACCGTATCGGGGTCGTAGCGGATGCCACTGCCCGCAGACACCTCCTCCAGGGCTGCCTCGATGCCCAGCGCGGGGCGATAGGGGCGGTGAGAAGACATTGCCTCTACCACATCCGCGACCGCCAATATCTGCGCCTCGGGGAGGATGTCATCATCTGAGAGACACTGAGGATAGCCGGAGCCGTCCAACCTCTCGTGATGCTGCAGCACCGCCTCCGCCACGGGGTACGGCAGTTCGGCGCTCTTGAGGATATCGTAGCCAACTTGCGGATGTGCCTTGATCAGCGCGAATTCGGAGTCATTGAGCTTCCCTGGCTTGGACAGTATCTCGGCCGGCACCGCTGCCTTGCCGATGTCATGGACGCGCGCCGCCATGTCAACCAGCGAGACACACGTTTCTTCCGGCAGCCCCATCTGCCGGGCAATCGCCGTTGACAACTCCGCGACCCTTGTCTGATGCCCCGCAGTGTAGGGGTCTCTTGCTTCAGTCATCTGTTCAACGACCTGGATCATTCCATGGAGCATATGTTCAAGTCGCCCGTGGCTCGCCTCAAGCTGCCCCTGCGCCCGCCTGCGCTCGGTGATGTCTCGAACGACAGCCAGTCTGACTTTCTTGCCACCCCAGTCTATGATGCGGGGGTGAACCTCCACTGGCATCACTGTTTCATCCTTGCGAATATGCGCCGTCTCCAGAATAGACTCGTCTTCTGCCGACGCCTCTTGTAGACGCTCAACATACTCAGGTGCCGTGAACTCGCGAAGGTCATGTCCCAAGAGCTCGTCCCTACCGTACCCGAGGTTCAGGCAGGATGCTTCGTTCACATACAGTATGGCCCAGTCCAGATCAGTAACGTAGATAATGTCAGTAGCCGCATCCAGAAGCTGTGCTTTGAGGTTCAACTCCTCCTCGATCTTCTTGCGCTCGGCTATATCCGTTTCCAGCTGCGCCACCTTATCGAATAGCTTTGACAGGAGACGTTTGCTATATCCCGAGAGAAGTTTGGGGTACTCAGAGGGATCAAACCCGGGAAGGTGTGAAATGCCGGAACTGGCCTTTTCCAATACCTCGGAGAGTATCCGCACGAATATCTCAGACTCGGTTGGTTTGCGGACGAAGGCATCAGCCCCCAGGCTCAGAGCAAACTTCTCATCCTCTTCTGAGGTATACGTTGCACTGTAGAAGACCAGCGGAATATCCTTGAGCTTCTCATTCAGCCTCCACTCCACGCACAACTGGAAGCCGTCCATTTCGGGCATCAGGATATCAGTAACCAGTATCTCCGGCGGGTTCTTGAGCGCTTCGGAAAGAGCCTCCTCTCCATTCACCGCGCTTCTCACATCATGACCAAAGGCGCGGAGTTGTTTTTCCAACAGCCTGCGGCTGTCTTCATTGTCCTCTACCACCAGTATCTCCATGCCTACCACTCCTTCACGACGCTATCCAGAATCCGCTGCAGTACATTGCCCTAAGCAATATACTGTGCCACCTGTTTGGGGAACTCGTCTATGTCAATCGGCTTGCGAATGAAGCCACTGCATCCGGAGTCAAGAGCTCGTTGCCTGTCCGCCGGAGTCACACTGGCCGTAATTGCAACAACGGGTATGTGTGCTACTGAGGGCAATGCCTTCAAACGCCGGGTGGCCTCTATACCGTCAATACCTTCGCGCAGCCGGATATCCATTAGGATCAGGTCAGGGCGTTCGGTTTGAGCAAGCTCAATTGCCATTTCTCCAGTTGCGGCTTCAACAATGCTATAAGCATGAAGAGCCAGGACCTTTCTCAGCAGACGCCTGTTCTCTTCCTTGTCGTCGACAACCAGAACCTTCTTGCCAGCACCCTCTTTTTCCATTCGTGATGCCTCTTATCAATCCCTATCAAGATGATGAACGACTGCCGCTTCAGCTACTTCGCAGGAAGTGTGAAAGAGAAAGTGCTGCCCTTTCCCGCAGTACTTTCCGCCCATATCCTGCCACCCTGCAACTCAACAAACTGCTTGCTGATGACCAGGCCCAAACCGGTTCCTTCGGAACCATCCAATCGGGCCGGTCCGACTTGTTTGTAACTTTCAAATAGACGGCCAATGTCCTGTTCTGCTATTCCAGTGCCGGTATCGACGACGGAGAAAATGAACTCGCCGTCTCTTTCACCTATATCGAGCCTGACACTGCCCTTCTCGGTGAACTTCACCGCATTGCCGAGGAGGTTAAACAGTATCTGCTTGGTCTTGTTCTTGTCGGCGTACACTCTGTCGACACCGGGACTCACTGTGCAGGTTAACTCCAGCCCTTTGTCCCTGGCCAGTTTCTCCATACTCGGAATGATCTGAGATATCAGGTCGGAGACCGCATACTCTTCCTTAACGATTTCGAATTTGCCTGCTTCGATCTTTGACAGGTCAAGCAGATCATTGATGAGGCTCAGCAAGTGTTTGCTGTTGTCGTAGACAGTCTGGAGGTCCTCTTGCTGTTCGCTGGTGATGTTGCCTTCCAGCCCGTCCAGCATCAGTCTGGTGTAGCCTATGATCGAATTCAAGGGAGTCCTTAGTTCGTGGCTCATATTGGCCAGGAATTCGGACTTGTGCTGATTGGCTTGCTCCAGCTCTGTCGTCCGTTGCTTGACCAATCCCTCCAGGTGTTCATGGGACTCCCCCAGTTCCTCTTCTGCCTCTTTGCGTCTGGCCATTTCCTGCGTCAGCTCTTTGGTCCTGGATGTCACCTGGGATCTAAGGATGAAACCGCCTGCAACGAGCAGGAATACCAGACCTACAATACCTAGCAGTGTCAGAATCACCCATCTGGGAATGAAAGGCTGCGCAACCAGTTCCGGGGTGAACCATCGCCTCAGTGATTGATAGTAGATGGAATCAGCACTTTCCTTCATTCTCTTCACGTGGTAGTCCGTTCTATCGACAAGATGCGGCGTCAAGCTGGAATCCTTCGAGAAAGCGAAATAGAGAAGAGAAGGCTGGAAAATGATGGCTGTGTCCACGAGGATGGAATCCGTTGTGTGTTGATAGCCGTAGTCCTTACTCGTCACTCCGGCATCAGCGTCTCCGCTTCTCACCATTTCGAGAACCCTGGCATAGCTGTCCACTTCATTGAGGGTACAATCAATGTTGAATGCCCTGACGAGTTCTTTGATACCGTTCGGCCCTTCAACGTTGACACTGCCTTTCAATACCGCTATGTCTTTCCCTTCGAGATCAAGGATGGATTGTATGTTGGAGCCTTCTCGTGCATACACCGTTGACCAGCTTGTATACACGCTCTCGTTTGGAAACTCGTACGTTCTGTTTCTTTCCTCTGTGTAGGCAACGTCCGGCATCACATCTATCTCGTTGTTCTCCAGCCTCTGGAGACATTCGGTCCAGGAGCCGTGTACATACTCTGTTTTCCACCCCTCCTCTAGTGCTATGTATTCGATGATGTCAGGCCAGAATCCCGAAGCCTCGCCTTTGTCATCAGTGAAGATCTTTGGGGGATTCTCGTATATCCCAACTCTCACTGTCACCAACTTATCTGGCGGAACAGTCGCGCCAAGGATGGGAACACAAAGCAATGGAATACAGAGAAGCAGTACAGAATACGTCCTCATATTCCTATTCTTCGCAACTCCTCCAGCCCGTCATGTGCCAATGCAGTCGAAGCTGGAGCACTCAATGCCCGGTAATACTCCAGTGACTTTCTGCCGATGAGCTGTTCCCATGCGACCATAACTCTCACGCACGGACTATGTCAAGAGGCGCGCTATGGCAAGTACACGTATTGGAGGAGGGGAGACAGCAGACAGGTGTACGACTGCTGCCGTGACCTTCCTCGCCCGCCAGGCCGTTCACCGGCATGGTGGAATTGCGTCGCCCGTTGGGTGGTGTGTCGTTCAGGGATATGCTGGCCCTAGCGACGTTGTGCAACGACAGAGCGACGGGACAGGCATACCAGGCCCCTACGGATACACCACACCCCATCGTCCCACGGGCAGGCAT
>JAUVYD010000024.1 GCA_030603265.1 Dehalococcoidia bacterium | reverse complement strand
GGGGATGGCTCTGGCGTGTCCACCTTCGGCCAGGATGCGCATCGCCCCCGACAGTGTTGCCTCGCCATCTCTCTCTCCACTCTGTTCCAGTGCCCCGAAGATGGCGGAGGAACAGAGAAAGATCCCGGAATCAAACCCGTTGAAGCTGGTCAGTCCTTTGCCAATATCGCGGATCTTGCCGTCTGCCACCCTGACGCGGGTCACATCATGCATGTCGACCAGGGGGTTGTGGGTATCGTCATCTACTCCGAGCGCCACCTCGCCCTCGAGCAGTGAATAGCCCACTAAGGTGCTGACAAGGCTGGCGTCAAAGAGGTGGTCCGCCATGAGCAGTAAGAACGGTTCAGCCAGCACTTCCCGCCCTTTCAGTACCGAAAGCCCATTTCCTTTCTCCCAGTCGTCGTTTATCAGCGGCGTAATCCGAACCGCGAGGCGTTTCGCCAACCCCTCGAGAAAGGTGCGCACCAGTTCGCCCTGGTGTCCTGTGACAACGTAGAACTCGTCCGCCCCTCCTTCCATGGCCGAGCGGATGACGCGCTCGATGAGCGGAACTCCCAGTATGGGGACAAGAGGCTTGCTGCCACCCTTCTGCTGCAGCCGGCTTCCGTTGCCCGCCGCGATAATGAGACACTTCATCCCCAGCCCATCGCTCTGGTTCGACAGTAGTACTTCGCTATCAAGATAACCTCCGTCACGATTGAATTCCCCGGTGACTACCAGCGGTAGTGCGCCGGGTGAGACTAGAGCACGCCCTCCCGTTTCCCGGTTCAATCCCGGTTTCGCGCATCGAACAAGTCAGCCCTCACTCCTGCCGGGTTGGGAATGCCCTCCATCGGCAGACGCGTTGCCGAATACCCCGTCCTCCATCCGGACAAGACAGACCCGGTCGTCATTCCGCCAGAGCAAGGAGTTGCTGGCGCCGCCGACCCGGTCTCTATGTTCTGGCCTCTACGACGCCAGCGGCAACGGTGCCGGCCAAGCGGCGGTCGTCCGCACATCAAAGACCTCGTTCTTCAGGCCTTCCGTGCCAGCAGATGCAGTGGAAAGGAACGACCACTCGGTCCTTCAAGCAGAAATTGGAAGGACGGGGAGGCCAATCGGCCTCCCCGTTGTATCAAGCAGGCTAGTAGGCGGCCTTGTAGAGAGCTGTGATGGACTCGACGCTGTTGTGGACGAGGTTCTTGGCAAGAAGGCCGCGCGACGTATCAAGCGCGTTCTGGGCCATCTGCTCGAACTTGTCCTCGGTGACACCCAACTGGCTCAGCTTCATCTTCATGCCAACGACGTCCAGCCATTTCTCAACGGCTGCTATCGGCTGGCTGTCGGCGCCGAACACGTTCTTCCCCATCTTGGCAATCCTGTCGCCGCGAGCTTCCATGTTCTGTTCAAGCCATGCGGGCAGCAGGGCTGCAAGTCCGTCACCATGTGAGATATCGAACACACCGCTGATGGGGTGCTCAATCAAGTGGATGGGACGCCAGCCGGCTCCCCCGCCGAACGTAATCGTCTGGGAACAGGCGAGACTGCTGGTCCAGCACAGGCTGGTGCGCGCCTCGATGTTGCTGGTGTCTTTCACCGCCACGGGCAGTGCCTCAACGGCTGTCTTCATGATTGCTTCACGGATGGCGTCAGCCAGGGGGGCTCCACCTGTGTGCATGATGTAGTTCTCCATCACGTGGAGAAAGATGTCCACGCCGCCCTTGGCAACCTGCGCAAGGGGCATGCTGAGAGTGAGCGCGGGGTCGACAATCGACGTCGACGGGAAGTATATCGGCGGGTTGATGGCTCGCTTCTCGTGCGTCTCCCAGTTGGTAATAACACACCAATTGTTGAACTCGGAACCGGTTGCGGCCATAGTGGACACAAGCAGGAGGGCCGCCTTGGGCTGCACCGTCTTCGCGTCGGCCGTGCCCATGTGGAAGTCGAAGACAGGCTGGCCGCTGGAGTAGGCGAGTCTGATCGCCTTCGATGCGTCCATTACGCTGCCTCCGCCGAG
The DNA here is from genome assembly GCA_030603265.1 of Dehalococcoidia bacterium. GTDB lineage: Bacteria > Chloroflexota > Dehalococcoidia > GIF9 > AB-539-J10 > SKVJ01. The sequence continues at coordinate 8,748 of JAUVYD010000024.1, read as the reverse complement.
GCCGATGATGAGGTCGATGTTCTTCTCTGCCGCCATCTTGGCGGCCTCGTCAACGGTGGAACTGCGAGGATTCGGCGTGACGCCTTCGAACACTGAGACATCCACGCCGTTGGCCTTCAAGTCGGCCGAGACGCTGTCCAGCAGGCCTGTCTTCTTCGCGCTGGACCCACCGATCACGATGAGCGCGCGCTTGCCGAGCATCGCGGCTTCCTCGCCGACCTTCTCCACCGAGCCGACGCCAACTACCATTTTGATGGGGTTGTGAACTATCGTGTTTGCCATTCCGCACCTCCTTCGGACTGTGAAAAAAAGTTACTTGCATGGTAGCATACAGGTGGTATCCAACCAACCGTGCAAGGGTCGCCCCCGGGTCGGCGGCCTGCTGAGGGCGTCCGGCCGTGGGGTTGTTTGCGCGTTGACAGCCTGCGAACGCAGACCATATACTACTGCGGCATTGCTGCCCGAGTGGCGCAATGGCAGCGCAACCGATTTGTAATCGGTAGGTTAGTGGGTTCGAATCCCCTCTCGGGCTTCGGTGGAAGTCGCGCGTACGCTTGTGATAAACTAGGGCACTCGGGAGGGGTGCCGGAGTGGTTAATCGGAGCAGTCTGTAAAATTGCCGCCCGTTGGGCTACGCAGGTTCGAATCCTGCCCCCTCCACCATCACAGGCGGCGCTGGCCCACATAGCTCAGTCGGTAGAGCACGTTCTTGGTAAGAACGGGGTCACCAGTTCGAATCTGGTTGTGGGCTCTCTCAGGTAGTTAAGGAGGTTATCGGCAAGATGGCAAAGAAGATTTATGAGCGGTCCAAAGAGCACCTCAATGTTGGCACGATAGGTCATGTTGACCACGGAAAGACAACCCTGACGGCCGCCATGTCCCTCGCTCTCTCAAAGACGGGGATAGGCTATAACCAGTATCGGCCTTTTGACTCCATCGACAACGCTCCTGAAGAGAAGGCCCGCGGTGTGACAATCGCCATTGCCCATCTCGAGTACGAGACGGAGAAGCGCCATTACTGCCATGTGGACTGCCCGGGACACGCTGACTACATCAAGAACATGATTACAGGCGCCGCCCAGATGGACGGAGCGATACTCGTGGTGGCGGCAGACGACGGCCCCATGCCCCAGACCCGCGAGCACATCCTGCTGGCACACCAGGTGGAAGTGCCTGCCATGATGGTGGCTCTGAACAAGATTGACGCGATGGAGGACCCCGAGCTTCTCGAGCTCGTCGAGGTCGAGGTGAGGGAGCTTCTGACAGCGAACGGATTCCCGGGCGACGATTTGCCGGTTATTCAAGTTAGCGCACTGAAGGCTCTCGAATGTGGCTGCGGCAAGCGCGAGTGTGAGTGGTGTGGGAGGGTCTGGAATCTCCTCGATGCCATGGACGAGTACATCCCGTCGCCCGTCAGGGACAAGGACAAGCCGTTCATGATGCCCGTTGAAGATGTCTTCAGCATCAAGGGCCGCGGCACTGTCGCAACAGGGAGGGTGGAACGCGGTACGTTGAAGGCGGGAGAGGAAGTCGAGCTCGTCGGCCTCAGAGAGACCCGCAAGTCAGTTGCCATCAGCATGGAGATGTTCCACAAGACCCTCACGAGCACCGAAGCAGGAGATGCGGTTGGTGTGCTTCTTCGCGGCGTGGACCGCGATGAGATCGAGCGCGGCCAGGTAATGGCCAAGCCGGGCACCGCCACACCGCATACCGAGGCGCAGGCTGAGATCTATATCCTGAAGAGGGACGAAGGCGGCAGGCACACGCCTTTCTTCACCGGATACAGGCCGCAGTTCTTCATCCACACGACAGACGTGACGGGTGAGATTATCCTCCCCGACGGAGTCGAGATGGCCATGCCGGGTGACAGTCTTACAAGCATGATTATTCGCACCATGGTGCCCGTGGTCATGGAGGAAGGTCTCCGGTTCGCCGTCAGAGAAGGCGGGCGCACTGTCGGGGCCGGCGTTATCACCAAGGTACTCAAGTAGATATGGCTAAGAAGGGCGAGCAGCGTATCGTGATACACCTGGCGTGCACGCAGTGCCAGGAGCGTACATACACGAGCGCCAAGAACAAGAAGAACGACTCACAGCGGCTGGAACTGAAGAAGTTCTGCCCTCGCTGCCGCACTCACACCGCGCATCGAGAGACGAAGTAAGAATGTCACCCAAAGACAAGAAGCACAAGTCTCCCAGGCGCGTTGCCAGTCAAACGGAAGCATCGGCAAAGGACACGACTCAGAATCCGCCTCGTCCGGCCGCCCTTGTGGCGGTTTCCTCGGGAGGAGCGAAGGACTCCGGAGACAAGAAGCGGAAGGCCTCCCGCGCTGCGGTCACGACCAAGAAGCCGTCGCGGTTCAGGTTCTTCGCGGACGCGTTCCTCGAGCTGAAAAAGGCACATTGGCCCACGGGGAAGGAGACCACCAGGCTGAGCATCATGGTCTTCGTTGTCTGCGTAGTTGTGGGCGCGTTGCTCGGAGGCTTGGACTTTGTGTTCATGAAGATGATGGGGCTAGTGCTGGTGGGCGGTTAGAGCGGGCATCATGTCTGACGGTCGCTGGTATCTCCTGTACGTGTCATCCGGGCGTGAAGACCGGGCCACGCGCAACCTGGAGCAGCGCGTCAAGTTCATGGACGCCGGCGACAAGATCTTCGAGGTCAGGGTGCCGACCACCAACGAGATTGAGATTCGTGGCGGGAAGCGCCGGGCCGTAATCCGCAAGGCATTTCCGGGATACATCATGGTCCGCATGGACCTTGACGAAGAAAGCTGGGACATCGTCCGAAACACCCCCGGTGTCGCAGGGTTCGTAAGCACCGGATCAAAGCCCACTCCTCTTGCTGAGGACGAGGCCGATACCATCCTCAAGCGGATGCAGGACGCGCCAACTGAGGTCCAAGTGGCCTTCAAGAGAGGCGACAGTGTCCGCGTGACGAGCGGCCCATTCATCGACTTCATAGGGAAGGTTGAGGAGGTTAACCCCGAGAAGGGCAAGGCCGTTGTGGCTCTCTCTCTGTTTGGCAGAGAGACCCCGGTCGAGTTGGACTTCCTCTCCGTGGAGAGACTATAGGCATGGCCAAGAAAAGAGTTACCGCAGTAATCAAACTTCAGATCCAGGCGGGTAAGGCTACCCCTGCCCCGCCGATCGGTCCCGCGCTGGGACAGCACGGCGTCAACATCATGGCGTTCTGCAAGGAATACAACGAGCGGACGTCGTCTCGGGAGGGGTTCATCATCCCCGCTGAGATTACCGTCTACCACGACAGGTCGTACACCTTCATTATCAAGCAGCCACCGGTGTCCGACCTGCTGCGTCGCACGCTTGGCATAGACAAGGGAAGTGGGGCGCCGCGAAGAGAGAAGGTGGGGATACTGACCCGGGAGCAACTGTACGACGTTGCGCGCAGTAAGATGAAGGACCTGAACGCAAGGGACATCGATAGTGCAGCGGCCATCGTTGCGGGCACGGCACGCAGCATGGGCGTCGACGTCGAGAGTGAACAGCAATAGAACCGATACGTTTCAACGGAGACCAGTAGATAATGACAGTGCACGGCAAGAAATACAGGGAAGCCACTGCCCTCCTTGATCTGAAACAGACATACACGCCGCAGGAGGCCATCGAACTCGCCAAGAAGGCATCGTACGTGGGATTCGACGAGACCGTCGAAGTCCATCTGCGCATGGGCCTCAATCCTCGTAATGCGGACCAGCAGGTGAGGGGCGTAGCGCTCCTGCCGAACGGACTTGGGAAGACGATTCGAGTACTCGTATTCACTCAAGGTCCCGCCGCCAAGATTGCCGAGGATGCGGGAGCCGACCATGTCGGCGCCGATGATATCGTGAAGCAGATCCAGGATGGCTGGCTCGAGTTCGACACCGCGATGGCAACTCCAGACATGATGCCGAAGGTCGCCAAGCTCGGCAAGATACTTGGTCGGCGCGGACTCATGCCCAACCCCAAGTCCGGTACCGTTGTCCAGGCGGACGACCTTCCTCGTACCATCGCTGATGCCCGCAAGGGTCGCGCAGAGTTCCGACTCGACAGGACGGCCATCATCCACCTTGCAATCGGCAAGCTCAGCTTCGAGGACGAGAAGTTACTTGGGAATCTCGCAGCGGTGATTGATGCAATCGTGAAGGCCAAGCCGAGTGGCGCCAAGGGCCAGTACATACGCAGCATCACCCTGACTTCCTCCATGGGGCCAGGACTCAAGCTGGACCTCCGGTCCGCTCTGGCTCTGGCCGAGTAAGACAGCAATCTGGTACAATAGCGCGTAGTCGCCAGTGACGGCAGGCGCCCCTCGAGGGCTTAAACTCTACCTGCAGAGGCGTGGGAAGTCCCTGTGTCATTGGCGCAGGGCTCTTTTTTTTGAGGGTGAGGCAATGCAAAAAGAAAAGAAGACTGAAAATATCAACAAGTTCTCGGAGCTTCTTGCCGACAAGGAGTTCGTGGTGTCCACCTCCTACCAGGGCGTGTCGGCACAGGCGCTGGCTCAAGTTCGTTGGACTCTTGCGTCCGCGGGGGTTGAGTACCACATAGTCAAGAACACCCTGGTTCGCCTCGCGGCTAAGCAGGCGAAGCGGCCGGGCCTCGTGGAGATAGTTGAGGGGCCCACCGCCCTGGGCTTTGCCACCGATGCGGTGGAGGCTGCGAAGGCAATCCGCCAGCAGACCAGGGGCAGGGACTCGCTTATCCAGATACGTGGGGGGCTCCTGGGAAGCCGGGTCCTCGCAGCCGCGGAGGTCATGGCTATTGCCGACCTTCCGCCGCGTGATGTGCTCATTGCACAGTTGGCTGCACAGCTACAAGCCCCGGTCAGCAGACTGCATCGCGCCCTTTCGTGGCCTCTGCAGGGATTGCGTAACGTTCTCCAGGCGAGAGTAGAACAACTTGCCTAGTAGTCAAGGAGGTATCGATATGTCAGCTGAAGAAACCAAGGCCGCCGAAGAGACACAGGCGGAAGAGAAGAAACCGGCGAAGCCGAAAGCCAAGAAAGAGTCGAAGGCTCTTGGAGTCGACGAAATCATCGCAGCCGTGAAGGAGATGACGGTCGTTGAGGTCTCCGAGCTGGTGAAGGCGCTCGAGGATGAGTTCGGCGTCAGCGCCGCACCCGTTGCCGTGGCAGCACCTGCTGCAGCCGGTCCTGCCGAGCCCGTCGAAGAAGAGGAAGAGAAGACGGAATTCACGGTAGTGCTGACGGCGATAGGCGAGAAGAAGATCGAGGTCATCAAGGCTGTGCGTGCAATCACGGACCTTGGACTCAAGCAGGCGAAGGACCTCGTGGAGGGTGCTCCTCAGACCGTAAGAGAAGGCATCTCGAAGGATGAGTCTGCAAGCATCAAGGCGCAGCTTGAGGCCGCCGGCGCCACCGTCGAAGTCAAGTAAGCAACGGCTACAAACAGGCTGGTATCCAGCGAGGCGCGCGCCCGCTCACTGCGGCGCGCGCCTCTTGTCGTCCTGCTGACGTCCGGCCACTGTGGCGTCGACCGAGGACCGCCGTCTCGCAGAAATCGAGGTGCTGTGCCTCGGCATGACCCATTGACTTCTGCCACCCATCAAGCTACCGTCAGGTATCGGCTTTTGCCGCACAAGGAGGGTCAAGCATGGCTGGAGAGAAGACCAGTATGGGCATGGAACAGAACGTCGCAGGGCTGTTGTGCTATGTGGGAGGGTGGATCACAGGACTCGTCTTCTTCCTGATGGAGAAGGAGAACCGCTTTGTGCGCTTCCACGCGATGCAGTCGATAGTGGTAAGCGGAGCTCTAATGGTACTCGGCTTTGTGTTGAGCCCCGTCCTAGTGCTTGCTCCGTTTCTTGCAGTCGTGATCTGGCCGATCTTCTGGATACTGACTGTGGTGTTGTGGATCGTCCTGATGCTGAAGGCCTATCGGAATGAGACGTACAAGCTCCCCTGGGCAGGCGACTTCGCGGAAAAGCACATCTAGGCAGCCGGCGTTGCCACTCACTCTGTGAGTTCGCGGTTTAGCAGTGCCTTGCTCGTTGCGGGCAAGGGCGCAGGGAGTCTTACCGGGACCGCAGCGTGGGCACGCGTCGCAGATGATGGTCGTCGACTACCATCCCGGATAGTCGACGCTATGGGCCTGAATAGAAGGCGACACCCAGGAGACCCGACCCGGCAATGACCTGCATCGCCGGAGTGAACGGGACCTGGTGTAACTCGGCGGGCTGGAATCGCTCCCTGATGATGCTCGACAGTTGCTCAGCTTCCTGCGGGCGGTCGACATCCATAACGGCAACGTGCAGCGGTTGTGCATCGCCTGCACCATCGTCCAGCAGCTTGACGAGTCTCGCCGCACTCTGTGACCTTGACCTGACGAGGCCAAGGGGTCGGGTTTCTCCCTGGGAAAGGCCGACGATTGGCTTCACGTTGAGCACCGAGCTTGCCCACGCAGTCAGCTTGTTGACGCGCCCTGTCCTGGCCAGGTAGCGGAGGGTATCGAGGGCGAAAATCGAACTGACTCTCGCTTTCACGGCATCGGCGGCTTCGACCACCTCCTCAATGTCGCCGCCGTCTGCCGCTGCCCGGGCGGCCGCCAGTGCGATGAAGCCCTGGGCCATGGTGGTTGTGGCTGAATCGAGCAACTCTATCCGCAGCCCTGGAACGGCCTCTTGCGCCATGTCCGCCCCGGCCCTCGCGAGGGAGATCGTGGAGGTGAACTGGGAGAAGGCAACAACGTGGACGATGTCCTGCGATTCGCGGCCCAGTTCAATGTAGTGCCGGCAGTAGTGCTCCGGGGGCCATGGAGTGGTGTCGATGTCCGGAGTCTCCTGCAGCTGTCGGACCACCTCCGGGGGCAGCTCCTCAACGCTGTCCTGGTATGTCTTTCCGCCCGCCGTCACGCGGACCGGAATGATGTGGATGCGGTACTCATCGATGACCTGCTGCGGCAGGCAGGCGACGCTATCGGTGACAACAGCAACTCCGTTCATACAGTTGTCATCGGTCAGACGGACTGCGCCGGGGACGGTTCGTCCCCCTCAGGCCGCGTTTTCTCTTCGAGCCATTCGGCCATGACGTCGAGCGCCAGGCCGATGTTGCCTATCTGGCAGTGGTTCTGCGCCTGCTCTTCACGTGTGAACACCCGGCCGGTCACGGATTTGGCATTGACGAGTGCCTTCACCTGCATGTCATGCATCTTGAGAGGGATGAAGTGGTCCTTACTGCCGGTGAGAATCAGGACGTCCTGTTCCACCAGTTGCGAGTGCAGGTTCCTCGCGTTGAGCTGCAGCACAATATCCATCGCCTCCATGGGCGTCTTCTTGTCCGCCATGAACATGAGGTTGCCGATGGACCAGCGGTGCATCTCGTTCTTCTCCATCTTCTTGCGTGCTGCCCAATTCGAGAACCCCCTCAGGTGCTGGAAGAAGAGCCTGCCCAGTAGCTGTGCGGCCGCGTTCTGGAACTGCATGTAGTCATAGGCGATGGCTGAGGCGATGACCCTCGTGATGCGCGTGTCGAGTGCAGCCGCCCTGAGGCACAAGTACCCTCCCATCGAGATGCCGAGCAACGTGACATCCTTGAGGCCGAAGTAGTCCAGTACAGCTCCGGTCGGTAACTCCCACCTGTAGTCGAGAGGAAGCCCGTACTTGCGCCGCGCACCACCCTGGCCGGGACCTTCGAAGGCAATGACCTCGTAGCCGAGGTCGGCGAAGTACCTCATCCAGGAGTAGAACTCCTCAATGAAGGAATCGAATCCTCCGTGCATGACGATGGTGCTCCGCTTCTCGCCACCCGAGGGGGACACCCTCATGGCCGGCAGGAAAGCGCCATCGTAGGGGACGGTGAACTGCTCTATGCCTTCGTCCTGAAACACCTTGTAGAACAGGTCAATGAATCTGTCATACAGGAGGGCCTTGTCCGGGTCGTCCTGCGACGTGTAGAACTCGGCGGCGCGATAGTAGAAGGCCGCGTTCATGAGCCGGTCTTCGGCAACGGCCTTCTTCGCCTGTCGCAACATCTCGGCCTTCCATTCGGCGAAGGAGTTGATGCGCTGCCCGGCCTCCTGCATGTCCTCGAATCTCGCGTAACCGAGGGAGTGCCAGCGGTTCAACTGGAAGTTGAAAACCCGCTTCTCGTGAAACTCGTGGTATCCGACGGGGAAGGTGAGCTCGATTCTCTTCTTGTCCGTCATATCATCCTCCTCACACGCAGATATGGCCGCAGCGCGCGACCCGGCACTGCGGGTCAGCGCCGACGCAAACGGAACTACTCTTCATCTCCCTCCAGGTATTCCATCATCTGGCCGAAGCTCTTGGGCATTACGGCGCCGAACGTAAGATAGGACCTTGTCGGGTATCTCGCCCCGCGCTTGTGGGTCTCTTCGAGCGCCTCCGCCAGCGCTTCAGCCTGGCTTATCGGCAGAGCGAAAGACGCCTCGTCGTCTTGTGCCTGCGCAATCGCGCGGTCGCCGCCGCCGGCGATGACATACTGGCACTGGCCAGTCAGCATTGTCCGCGAAATCTGTTCCGCGCACCCGTAGCCACCCGCACTTCTGGAGACGACAGGTTCCCCCGTTGCGTACACCGCCGCTTGAATCAACCTGGCTATCTGGGCAGGGTTGCCGTAGACCACGATTACGTCGGGCTCGAAAGCGGCTCGCTCAATCGGTGCGGCTATGACGTGGCTGTATCGTCCTGCCTCGAGTCGAGCCATGCCCCGGGCCAAGTTGGCCATCATTTCCTGTGTCGGCACCCAGAAAGGGATGCCGAAGCTCCCGTCC
>JAUVYD010000137.1 GCA_030603265.1 Dehalococcoidia bacterium | reverse complement strand
GGCACTGGAGGTTCACCGCAACAGGAAGGCTCGCGATGTGGCAGGGACAAGACTCAACGTGCACTGCGAGCGCAGTGACGGTGCCCCCGTAGCCGAGCGCTCCGATGCCCAGTCTATTGATGCTTTCGAGCAAGTCCCGCTCCAGCGCCGCATTCTCAGCATCACCGCTTGGCTCACCGACCGGCCGCAGCAGGGACTTCTTGGCCAGCATCATTGTCTTCTCTGTTGTCCCGCCGATGCCAACACCCACTACAAGTGGCGGGCATGGATTACCGCCGGCCTCATCCACGACCTTTGTGACGTATTCGATGACGCCCTGCCTGCCCATGGCCGGCGTAAGCACTGTGAGCCTGCTCATGTTCTCTGAGCCTCCACCCTTCGGAAGCACCGAGACCTTCACCCGGTCGCCGGGAGCAATCTCGACCCACACGTCTGCGGGGGTGTTGTCCCCTGTGTTCTCTCGTGCGGTGAACGGCCGGCGGACGACCGACTTCCGCAGATAGCCCTCAGCATAGCCGCGACGCACACCCTCATTCACGGCCACGTAGAGGTCGCCGCCAACAAGGTGCACATCCTGTCCCAGCTCAACCCAGACAACCGCAAGCCCGGTGTCCTGGCAGAGCGGTATCTGCTCCCTCGGAGCCAGCTCGGCGTTCTCAAGCAGCTTGCCGAGGATATCGCGAGAGGTCGGAGACTCCTCCCTCTCCCGCGCACGTACCAGCGCCTCAACAACGTCCTTCGGCAGCCTGTGGCAGGCCTCTTGGAAGAGCGAGGACACAACGCGTGTCAGTTCAGCGACATCTACATCCCGCACCATTGCTTTTTCCTCGTGTCAGAGGGTGCCGGATCGAGCCCACGGTGCTTCACCGGAGACCCATCAGGGCCACCGTCTCACGCACCGCATCTGCCGAACGGCGGAGAGCGGCCATCTCGTCATCCGTGAGGGCAAGCTCAAGTACTTGCTCCACTCCGGCAGCGCCCAGCTTCACGGGCACCCCCACAACCACGTCATCAATCCCGTACTCCCCCTTCAACTGCACCGCGCAGGGCAATACGTCTTTCTTGTCCAGCACAATCGAATCCACCATGCTGGCTGCCGCGGCAGAGGGGGCATAGTACGCACTTCCCGTCTGCAGCAGGCCCACAATCTCCGCACCACCGTTGACCGCTCGTTGCACCAGCGCCTCAATCCGCTCGGGTGGCAATAGCTCCCGCAGGGGGACTCCTCCTACAGTGCAGAGCCTCGGCAGGGCGAGCATCGTATTGCCGTGTCCGCCAAGGATATACGCGGACACGCTTGTAACAGCCACGCCGAGTTCACCGGCGATGAAGGTCCTCAGCCTGGCAGTGTCGAGGATTCCCGACTGGCCGATAACCCGCCCGCGCTCGAATCCGGTCACGCTGAGCGCGAGCTGCACCATGGCATCCAGCGGGTTGGTAACAACTACCACAATGCTCTCAGGGGCCACCCGGGCCACGTTCTCGCAGACCCCGGCGACGATCTTCATGTTCGTCAGTACGAGGTCCTCGCGGCTCATCCCCGGCTTCCGCGCAATGCCCGAGGTGATGACAACAATCTCCGAACCCGCGACATCGTCGTACGACGCAGTGCCGATGACTCCTGCGTCAGAGCCGACGACCGGCAGGGACTCAAGTATGTCCAGCGCCTTGCCCCGGGCCAGCCCCTCGACTATGTCAAGCAGCACGACATCAGAATGCCCGCGCTCCGCCAATCGCTGGGCGCAGGTTCCCCCCACCATTCCCGCCCCTATGACAGAGACCTTGGCGCGCATCGAGACCTCCAGGACAGCAGACGGAGTCTGCCGGAAATCGTTCGGCCACTATAGCACACCTGCACGTCACACTATGCCCGTACACCACGATGAGTCTGGTATACTAGATTCTCAGTTTGAATCTGCGTCTGATCACCATCGACGGGCCAGTAGCAGTCGGGAAGAGTAGCGTCGGCCTGTTGCTGGCAGAGAAGCTGGGTTTTCGGTTCTTCGACACGGGCGTCATATACCGCACCTTCACCTGGAAGGCACTCAACGCGGGCCTGTCGCCGTCAGAGACGGATGCCCTTGTCCAGCTTGCGCGCGATATCGCCTTCCAGTTCGTGCCCGGCAACGGAGCCATCTTGACCGTGCTCATCGACGGACAGGATGTCTCGAAGCTGATGATGTCGCAGCCAGTGGAGCGGAACGTAGCTCTCATCGCCAAGATTCCGCTAGTGCGTGAGCGCATGGTCGCCGAGCAACGGAGGATGGCCGAAGAGACGAAGCTTGTCATGGCGGGACGAGACATCGGTACAGTCGTGCTGCCGTGGGCCGACCTCAAAGTATTCCTCACGGCTTCGGTGGAAGAGCGCGCGGGCCGGCGCCACAAGGAGCTCGCCGAGCGCGGTGTGGAGATTGAATGCGCTACCGTGCTTGCGGAGCTCAAGCAGAGAGACCACAACGACACGACACGCAAAGTCTCTCCTCTGAAGCCTGCCCCTGATGCCGTTGCTATCAACACCGATGGCTTGAGCCAGGACGAGGTTGTGGACAAGATATACGAGCTCGCCGTGAATCGAGATGCAGGCCACTGACAATATGGAGCAACGTCTCGCCGGAGGCTAGCCAATGCCAGGACCCTTCGCCCGCTTCGTTGTTGCCATCTCCAGGGTCCTGTACAACATCTTCTTCAACTGGAGCGTGACCGGCAGGGAGAACGTCCCTCAGAGCGGGCCTCTAGTAGTCGTTGCCAACCACGTGAACTTCGCTGACCCCGCGCTTCTGCTGTGCGCCTTCCCCCGATGGGTGACATACATGGCGAAGGTGGAACTGTTCCACTATCCCTTCCTCGGCGCACTGCTGCGCTCGGGAAGGGCCGTCCCGGTCGCGCGCACGGGCACGGTGCAGGAGAAGAGAAGCTCCATACGGCAGGCCGAGGAACTGCTGGCGCAGGGCCACGTGCTTGGCCTGTTTCCCGAGGGGAAGAGGGACAGGACGGGCGTGCTTCTGCCGGGCAAGCCGGGGGCGGCAGTCCTGGCCGCACACTCAGGCGCCCCACTCATACCGGTGGCCGTCTCAGGCACCGAGCAGATGAGGGGCCTGAACTGGCTGTGGCTGCGCCCGACGGTGACAGTCACCATCGGCAAGCCGTTTCGCCTCAGCCAGACCGGCGGCAGGATTTCACGGTCCCGGGCCACCGGACTCACGGACGAGATAATGCGGCAGATAGCTGCTCTGCTTCCGAAGGAACAGCGGGGACCCTATGCGGATTGAGCGCGCGCGCGAATTGGGGCTGTGTCACGGAGTGAGGCGCGCCGTAGACATGCTGCGCGAGGCCACGACGAGGCACGGTCCACTGGAAACCCTCGGGCCCGTTGCGCACAACAACGTCCTTGTCCATGAGCTCACAGCCCTTGGCGTCACGTCCGTGGACTCACTGGACCGGATACGAGGTCCGGTTGTGGCCATCTCCGCCCACGGGGCCGCCCCGAGCGTCACCCGTGAGTTGGAGAGGCGAGGGCTGACAATAGTCGACACCACCTGCCCCACGGTCGCGCGAGCCCAGCGAGTCGCTGAGGGGCTGGCAAACGAGGGATTTACAATTGTAATCTTCGGTGATGCCGGCCACACGGAGGTCAAGGGACTTCTCGGATGGGCCGGGGAAAGAAGCTTGGCCGCACTCGACATCGCAGGGCTGCCGCTGGAAGGCAGGGCAGAGGCATTCCAGCGCGTGGCAGTCATCTCGCAGACTACGCAACGTGTGGCCGAATTCACATCTTTTGCGAAGGACCTCTGCGGCAAGCTGCTCCAGGGAACAGAGGAGTTCCGTGTCGTCAACACGCTGTGCTGTGCCACGCAGCGACGACAGGAGTCCGCTGCGGAACTGGCCCGCAGAGTCGATGTGATGCTTGTCATCGGCGGCCGCCACAGCGCCAACACGCGGCGCCTCGCAGAAACCTGCTCCGCGCTGGTCGAGACATATCACATCGAGACCGCAGATGAGATTGAAGAAGCCCGGGTCAGAGGAAAGGGGCACGTCGGAATCACGGCAGGAGCCTCCACGCCCGACTCAAGCATAGAGCTCGTCGAACGCCGGCTGCGTGAACTCTAGAAAGGTCGCAACACCATACTGCCGTTGACTTCACTCTGCCGATAGCTTCACCCAGGAGGCAGCACAGGCTGCCCTGCTACGAATTCCGAGAGCCCTAGGCTACCCGCGCTGTCGCATTGCGACTGTGCTGAGGAGACGAAAACGGAGGACGTGCACGACATGACCCGGATTCTTGAGGTAGACGCAGAGAAGGCGGTGGAGGAGTTCTCACTCGACCGCGACCTCGAGGCATGGCCCTGGACCATCGAGGCGATGATGAAGGACTTCGGAGACCTCGCGGAGGAGCCCGAGTTGTACGCGGCTGTGAAAGACTATCTGCTCGGGGAATACAAGCAGCGAGCGGGACAGTTGTCTCAGGACAGGCGGGACAGGGAAAGCAGTACGAGTGAAAGAAACCCCATGAGATACGTGGTGCGGCTGTCTCTATTCAGGTTCCCGCGCCGAGAGTTGGCTTGATGGGAGGAAGCTGTCCATCACCTCAAGCTTATTGCGCACCATCCCGCCTTCCACTATCACCAGGTCGCGTTGCGCTAGTTCGTTTATGTCTCTGGACAAGGTCCTGGATGTCATGCCCTGATACAGCTTCGAGAGTTGATGTTGGCCACGCCGGATTTGGCTGATCGAGACAGGGGCTTCCCCAAGGCCCATGACTAGCTCCAGCATTCTCTGACCGGTCTTTGCTCCTAACTTGTCGCGAAGGTATTCTCTCGCGAGGTCTCTGAAAGCGTAGAATCGAACTGCCTGCATGACCTGCTTGTGAACCTGTTCTAGTTCACTGTGCAAACCAACGAGACCGAAGCGCACATAGGGCGTCAGGTTG
>JAUVYD010000073.1 GCA_030603265.1 Dehalococcoidia bacterium | reverse complement strand
TGTGGGACTATCCATGGTCCATCACTACAACTGACTCAAAGGAGGTGGCACTCCTTCGGTAACATTTCTAAATGAGTGAGCGGCCCCTCTTCGGTAACATTCTTGTATGAGTTGACACGTCAGGGACGTCGAGAACGCTAGTGATAGGGAACAGCGCCTTGTGCCTACTGTGCGCACCCCGTGCAGCTCACCCCAATCACGTTCGACGTCACCTGTGGATTTGGCAGGTGGGAGGAGTTGACCAGCCCCCGCAGCTCTGCCGGCGTATACGCGGCGCTGACGGACATGAGCAGTCCCGGTCTCATGGCCCTCGGCTTGCAGCCAAGCCACATGAACCACTTGAGCAATGGGTTCATGTCCCGCCGCATGTCGCTGATGAAGTAGCGTCCACCCGGCTTGAGCACGCGCGCCATCTCGTTCATCACCTGCCCGGGGTCGGTCCACTCGTGCAGCGAGCCGGTCGTGAACACGGCATCGAAATGGCCGTCCTCGAATGGCATCCTCTGCGCTCGCGACTCCACGTACGTGATCCTGTCCTGGAGGCCGTACTCACACGCGTTTCGCTCCGCCACAGCAATCATGTCCGCGCTGATATCCAGGCCTGTGAGCGTCGTTCCCTCCGTGGACTTCAGCCACTCGAGCCCGAGGTACCCCGGCCCTGTCCCTATCTCAAGTGCGTGACCCGACGTCATGCCGGCCTTGATGATGTCCTTCGTCCTCATCCAGCCACGATCTCGAAAGCCTCGTTGCAGTTCGTCGTAGACCTCACAGGTGAACTCGCCCGTGATACCGCTGTCGGTCTCGTGTACGCGTGGTCTGACCATCTCTTCCTCCCTGTTTTCTGTGCGCCGACGCCGTTGCGGCTTAGTCCTGGTCGTCTTCCTCGTCTTCCAGCACGGCCTCGCCTTTCAGGAACGATTGCATCCTCCTGGCCGCACCCATGGAGCCCTCCATCATCTTGAGGATGAAGTTTGACTTCGTGAACACGAGGCCCCTGTCGAGGTGCCCGAGCACAAGGAGTTTCTCTCCTGCCTCGATGCCGAAGTCCTTGCGCGCCTGCGCCGGGATGACGACTTGTCCGCGTTCGCTGACGGTGACCGAACCGTAGAACTTCTTGCGTGTCTTGTGTACCATGTGTGAATCCTAGTTATCTTATTTACAAAGCAAATCATGCATGTATAATGAGGGCTTGTCAAGACCGGGGAACAAGAAATGAAAGCAGTCATCATCAAGGGGACCTATCATCGTGAGGGCGTCGTGTCCGGACTCGTGGACAGTTTCGTTGTCGGCCTGAAGGAGTCCGCGCCGGACGCGGATGTGCGGCTCATTGACCTGCTCGACGTCACTGTCGAGTTCTGCCGGGGCTGCGGCAAGTGCTCCGAAGACGACCCCTCCAAGCCACTCGGGGACTGCTCTATCTCCGGCGATGATGTGCGTGGCATCCTGGAGCACGTAGTAGACTGCGATGTGCTGGTCTTCGCGACGCCCATCTACGAGTTAGGGCCCACGGCCATCATGAAGCGCTTCATGGAGCGCATGCTGCCGGCCCTCCGGCCGGGCAAGTTCGGCCCCACAGGCAGGGCTTCGAGGCGGAAGGACAAGGTGGGTGTGGTGCTGCTCTCCTCAGGCGCGCCCTACCCCATCAACATGCTGGCGGGGATGACGCGTTACCCTGCAGGCATACTGGGGAAGCTCAGCCGGATGGCCGGATGCGGCCGGGTCTACACGCTACGGGCGGGTGGTGTTGAGGCCTCGGACAAGAATCGAGAGCGGTTCAACAGGAAGGCGCGTGACCTCGGACGCAAGGCGGGACGGCAGGCGTCGAAGGCCTGAACGGGTGCTCAGGCAGCCGCAAACAACAGTAGTACCGCTGCCGCTGTCTGTATCGCCGGGCATATCTTCATCGCGAGGATAGGCGTGCGCGATGCCGTCAGCAGCATCAGGACGGCCGAGGCGAACAGCATTCCTGCGCACACATGATAGACGGTCACGACCGAGGCGTCCCCGGGAGCCGCTCCCCGCGCCACCCGCGCCACCAGGACCCCGATGAACACAAGCGTCAGGCCGCCTCCTATCCACGCCATCGTGATGGTGCGTCGGTTGAACGGGAGCAGCGGCTCGAAATCCGCAATCACCATTCTCGTGGCAGCGAGGTGCGCGATGCCCCAGGCAATGCAGAGCCCTCCTGCGATGTAGGCCAGCGTCGTACCGTCCACTTCTTCTTCCTCCATTCGCTCGATTGAAGCGTCTTTCTAGTCTGTCGCGCCACGCAAGTTCAGCGAGGCCACGAAGTCGGCCACTGCCTGTGAGTGGTCTCCTGCGACGTCCTTCTCGCCCAGCGCCAGGGTTGCCACAGGCGCCTTGCCGACGACTTCGCCGAGGGCATCACAGCCCTTCCGCGCGGACCGCGCGTCACCCGCCGTGCACAGGAAGGCCACGTTCTTGAAGCTGTCCTTGTGCGTGGTGGCGTAGGTGCGTGTCGGGGTGCAGATGGTGAATGCCCAGATGGGGCCGCTGAGAACCACCAGGTCGTAGTCCGCAGGGTTGCGCGTGGTCGGCTCCAGGTCAGCCGGGTGTTTCCGCATGGCGTCACGCCCCGCCCTCATGTAGCCGATGCGTCCCTGCCTGTTCTTCCGGTCCTTCAGTTCCTCGATGTCTGCCCCGAGCGCCGCTGCCACCTCTTCCCCTATCTTCCTCGTGTTGCCTGTCCTGGAGTAGTAGACGACGAGTGTCTTCATCAGCAACCATGTCCTTTCTGCAGCGAGAGCTTTGCCCGCTGCGCGTGTCCTGCTATCCCTGTTTGACAGTCGAACTGCCTGACAAGTCTACGCTCTTGATGCTTGGGTCGCCGTAGTGCAGCTTGGTTAGAAGAATCGCCAATCTTCTCAAGGTATTCTCCTTCACACGTACAGATAGTTCGCACGCGGGTTGCGCGGAGACTGCTCCCGCGTGCCTGACGGGCGCCACAATCGCAGGGTGGTTGCTTCACGATTCGTTTCCCGAGTTCTTCTGTACAGGGAATGTCCGGGGACGTTTGGACCGGGTTCGTCCCGCGTTGCCGTTCCGCTTGTCAATCTCAACAGGCTTGTTCTGGTGTACAAGTCGATGGCCACTCGCGCGTACTCTCGCGAGCGTCGTCAGACCGACGATGCACGGCAGCGCGGCTGCATAGGCACAGAGATAGAAGAATGCACCTGTGAAGTAAGCGAAGAAAGGAACGGTCGCGAACATCACGATAGCGCTCAGGGTGTAGTTGCGTGAGAGCCACAGTGTTGCTGCGGCAAGCGGGAACATGATGCCGACGTGAAAAGGAAGCAGAACGAAGAGCACCCCTATGGTTGTTGCCGCTCCCCTTCCTCCGCGAAAACCGAGTGTGACGGGCCAGTTGTGTCCCGCAATGGCCGCAACGCCGGCGAACAACACAACACTCTCCTGCCCGCTCAGATGGCGGGCAACGAGGATGGCCAGCGCGCCCTTGGCGACATCGGCGGCGAAGGTGAAAGCTGCGGGAGCGAATCCCAGGCAGCGCATGACGTTGGCGGTCCCCACATTGGCGTCGCCAACCTTCCTGATATCTATGCCGCGGGCATGTGCGACCAGATACGCCGACGGTATGGAACCGAGCAGGTACGCAAGCGTCACGCTGAATACCGCTGACATATTCCCGCCATCCTGAGCGAACACCTCCCCGCTGGTATCGGGTGGCATTCGCCCGTATCAGCTACGGATCCGTGCAGCTTCTATTCGTCGTCTTCCAACATATGCAGTGCCGCCCGGAACCTCCCGGGTCCGTTCGTGGAGGGGTTGCCCCCGGCCCGGAGGCCGGAAGGCGTCCTCCTCGTTTCTGACTCTGTGCCATGGCATCGGCGCCGGGATCAGTCCCTGCCTGTCGTGCTTTGCCTGGCCTCAATCATCCGCTTTCCCATGACGACGAATGCGCCCATTCCGAACATCGCAATTGCCAGCCACACGAAGAAGCCGATGAGCGGGATGACGCGCAGCAGCGTGAGTATCAGCAGGCCGAGAGCAAGAGAGCCTATCATGAAGCCCCTGCCCTCGAGTGGCTTCGAGTGGCCGAGTATGAGGTGTCCTATCAGCAGGCTCACGGGGAGCTGGCTCAGATAGAGCATGATGCCCCAGAGCGCAAGTGAGATGAGGCCGATGGGCAGCCCGACTACCGTGATGGAGACGACGATGGCCGCAAGCGGCGTCACGAAGAGGGCGATTGCTCCCCACGCGGCGCTCGCGCCTGTGTGAGTCCGTATCGCGTCCGACGCACCTGCCATCCGCCCGGGAAACAGCAGTATCAGCATGATGCCTGCAACGAATGCCATGAGGTAGGCGACTATCTTCCACGTGATGCCGGCGAGGAAGAAGAAGGGGCCAAGTGCTCCGAGGCCCTCGCGAATCCCTTCCGTGTCCTCCTCCTCGATGCGTTCTGTGAATGCAACACTGCCCTTCACGGCGCCGGCCGGTATGTCCGTCTCCGTGTCGGCCGTGTAGCTCAGATTGCCCTCGATTACGGCGCCGGGCTTCACTTCGAGCGTTCCAACCTCGACTGTCACATCGCCGCCGACACGGCCCTCAATCACGAGGGTCTCAGCTCCGCCCTTGAGGCCACCCTCCACGTCACCACGCACGTAGACCTGCCCTGCAGCGAACACGAGGTCTTCTCCCACGCGAGCGCCGTCGGCCACTGTGAGTGCGCCGCAGCCCGCCACCAGGTCTCCTTCGATATCACCGGTTGCGTCGACGGTGGAAGCAACGGCCCTGACGCCGCGTCCGATGCTGCCGCTGAGGGTGACGGTCTGTCCCGCAACAGTGGCTCCATCGTCAATGGTTCCTCCAATGTACACGGTCTGCCCTGCGGCGAAGACACTGCCGTGCACTATGCCCGTAGTGGTGACCGCACGTCCTCCGAGATAGAGGTCGCCCTGGACCTCTTCTCCACCTCCGACGGTCACGATGTCTCCCGCGCGTGAGTCGAACGCGAGCACGGGCACGGCCGCGGCTGCTGTCAGCAGCAGCACAAGCAGCCCTATGGTTGTCGCTCTCAGAGCTATTCCTCTCATGTCTTCTCCTTCGTCGCTGCACATGCCGAGCGGCCGACCTGTGCGTATCGGACTCCACTGCTATTCTTCTTGCTCGCGGCGCAGATGATCCATCTCCTTCGCGAGTTCGCGCCGCTCCCATCCGCCGTGTTCGGGGAATGGGAGTAGCAACAATCACGCGGCCGGATGCGGCTCTGTTGCCTGCCCTCCCGTGCCTCACGGGCACCACGGGTCTTCATTCCACGATACCGCAAGATGCAACAACTGGCAAGATGGACAGGGACGAGAGCCGACGTTCTTAGTCCCGCCAGCGACTGCAGACGCTGGTCGGGGCGTGTGCACAACGCCCTCTGGGAGGGTGGCAGAGAAAGGGGAGCGCCGGTCCCGGCGCTCCCCCAGAAAATCCGTTCTAGTCAGCGAATGCGATGATGCCGAATATGACGAGGTTGGCGATGGGAACGATGAGGAGTATGCCGAGCCAACCCGGTTTGTTGCGGGCCTCAGCTACCTTCCACATGACGAGGATGGCGAGGACGACGTTCACAATGGGTATGAATAACAGGAAGACCCACCACCAGGGCTTGCCCGCTATCTGGCAGGCGAGCACGATGTTCGCGATGGGTATCCACGCGAGCCACGGGTTCTCGGCGTTCGTCTTCTTGGCTATGGTGTAGAGACAGAATGCTACGTAGGCGTATATCGCGATAGAGAGGAGCGACCAGAGACCGCTGAACATGAAGGCCAGCGCATTCCAGGGCAGCATGTAGTCAAACGCTTCCATGTATTACCTCCTTGCCTTTGCAACATGATACTGGAAAATGGCTGGCTGTCCAATGGTCTGGAGAGGATTATTGTGGTCTTGAGACGCAGAGGATTCCGGATATGGTGAACTCGCAGCGATATGTCTGCCTCAAGGGCGGTAGAATAGGTGCTCAGGAACTCCGTGCGTGAACGCGCAGACTGCTGCTGCATTCACTATCGAGGGCACATCGAGAGGAGGAAACAGCAATGAATGACCCGTTCAGTCTGGAGGGCAAGGTCTCCGTTGTTACCGGAGGAAACGGAGGCATAGGCAAAGGCATCGCCGACGGTCTCGCCGTGAAGGGGAGTGCTGTTGTCATTGCTGCCCGTGACGAGGCCAAGACGGCTGCCGCAGTTGAAGACATCAAGAGCAGATTCGGTGTGAGTGTGTCCGGCCTCACGATGGATGTGGGGGACCCTGCCAGCGTAACGGCCGGCATCCAGAAGGCGCTCGAGGAGTACGGCAGGATAGATGTCCTTGTGAACAACGCCGGCGTCAACATCCGCAAGCAGCCGCAGGACTACGCCATCGAGGAATGGGACAAGATACTTGACATAAACCTCAGAGGGCCCTTCCTGTGCTGCCAGGCGGTTTACCCCACGATGAAGGCGCAGAAGCGGGGCAAGATAATCAATACCGGCTCGGCGACGTCCCTGCTTGGCCTTGG
Source organism: Dehalococcoidia bacterium (assembly GCA_030603265.1). Lineage (GTDB taxonomy): Bacteria > Chloroflexota > Dehalococcoidia > GIF9 > AB-539-J10 > SKVJ01. The sequence continues at coordinate 749 of JAUVYD010000073.1, read as the reverse complement.
CAAGTGTGTCCCCTACGGCTGCAGCAAGATGGGGATACTCTCGCTCACCTACTCCCTGGCCCTCGCGTGGGCGCGTGACGGTATCTTCGTGAACTGCATCATCCCCGGCTGGATAGACACGCCGCTGACGGTGACGGCGCGGCGGGACTTTCCGGGACTCAGCCAGTTCGTCGAGGACCGGACCCCGATGGGGCGCTGGGGTCAGCCGTCGGATTTCATGGGCATTGCTGCGTTCCTCGCCAGTGAGGCGTCCGACTACGTCACCGGGGAGTACATCAGGGTTGACGGTGGCTACGCCCAGCACGGCAACACGGTCAGTTTCGACTAGGAGCCTGTCGGAATAAGCACACTGATGGTGAGGCTACACAGCGTAGGGCAGGGTTGGCGCGCCACTTCACGAAGGCCGGGAGTGCGCGAAGTGCGGAATGTAGATACCGTCTTGGATGTCAAGATTGATTCATGGCAAGGGCACGGCCGTGGTTCCTGATGTGGGGGCACGTTGCACGTGCCCGGTAGACGCGAGGCGGTCCGAATGTAGGGGCCAGGCCTCTGCGCCTGCCCGTGGTGGGGGCGCTGGATGCAGGTGGAGGTATTGACGCAACCAACCGTCGACGGTGCACAAACCCGTGGCGGGCGGGCACGGAGGTGCGCCCCGACACCCGGGGACACGACCGGGGAGGGGGTTAATGAGTTGCGGGGCAAAGGCGCGACATGGCCAAGCGGCTCCCTTCGTACCAATACCAACGGGG
>JAUVYD010000226.1 GCA_030603265.1 Dehalococcoidia bacterium | reverse complement strand
GCTTGTTACTCTGCTGGCACTCGGGGCTCTCTTGATTTCAGGTTGCGCCCCCGAGGCGGCCCAGCCCTCTGACGATGAGGGAGGGGCAACCGTTCCGGATGAAGAGGAAGAGGAAGAGGAACCTGCTGCTCCTGCAGCTGAGGTCATCAAGTGGCAGTTCCAGGGACACCCTGCGGTGGCGGACTACTACTACACCGCTGTCCAAAGGATTGCCGAGAAGATCACGGAGGCAAGCGGCGGGCGGCTTGAAGTCGAAGCCTTCTCAGGCGGCGCGATTGTTCCTGCGTCTGAGGAGATCGAAGGCGTCCACAATGGCGTTCTGAACATGGGTTCTGGCTGTCCTATGTACGCCGTCAACAAGTTCCCACAGGCCCCACTGTTCGACATGGTGTCGGGCGGTATGACGGCGCTCCAGATGTTCCTCTGGCACCAGAGGGGCGACGGTGACGCTCTTGCCGCCAAGTTGTGGGAAGACAAGATGAATGTCAAGTTCGTCGGCACTCAGGGCTTCCTTCCGCCGGAGATCTGGGCCCAGACTAACAAGGAGCTTAAGACGGCTGCCGACCTGAAGGGCCTGAAGATGCGCTGTGCCGGTGACGGCGGCGAGATTCTCGCGGGCATGGGTGTGTCCACGGTGTTCTTCCCCGGCGGCGAGATCTACGAGTCAGCGCAACGTGGCGTTATCGACGCATTCGAGTGCGCCTCGCCGTTCCTGAACTGGGGTCTGGGTCTGCACGAGGTGTCCAAGTACATGTACATGTCACCTTCACGGGCGCCGACGGACTGCGCCCACGTCTGGGTGAACAGGGATGACTGGGAGGCCTTGCCTGCCGACCTGCAGCGGATTGTGCTTGATTCAGTCAGGGTAGTCGGCTTCGACTACTTCGCCGATTCTATCCTCCGTGATGACGAGGCCCTCGTCAAGTACTACGACTACGGCACCATAGTGGGTACTCTGCCGGTTGCGATCGAAGAGGCGTACCTCGAGGCAGCCATGGAGTTCTACGACGGTAGAGCTGCGGGCGACCCGTTCTATCAGGAGATTCTGGATTCCCACTGGGAGTTCAAGGCTGTCTGCGACCGCGCCGGCATCGGATGATGCTGACCTCAGTGTAGCCACTACTTGATTGTCGCCGAGGCTCCCGCTCCGGGAAACCCTGGAGCGGGAGCCCGATTAGAGGTCCTATGAAGAAATTCCTGACTTTCGTTGACTCCATTAGCGAATGGTCCGGCCTGATTGCGCGATGGGCTGTCCTGGCGCTGGTGCTGGTGCTGTCATTCGAAGTGACGATGCGTCACGTGCTCAACAGTCCGACGATATGGGCACACGAGATGTCGACGATGCTGGGCGTGTTCCTGGTGTGCATAGGATGGTCATACGTGCATCTGCACCATGGGCATGTGCGAGTGGATGTGTTCTATTCGCGCATGTCGCCCAGAGGCAAGGCAATCACGGATATCGTCAATGCGCTGGTGTTCTTTTTCCCGCTGCTGCTGGTGCTGATTTACGGGGCGAGCCGGATGGCTTGGGAGGCATATATCTTCGACGAGGTGCTGATGGCCAGCTTCTGGTACCCGCCGGCCCTGCCCATCAGGACAGTGGTCGTGATTGGACTGTGCACGTTCTTCCTGCAGGGGACTGCTGAGTTCGTGCGGGACGTTCACGTGGTGGTGAAGGGAGGCGCGCGTTGATAGACATCAATCCTGAGCTGCTTACCTTTCTGATGCTCGCGGGCGTGCTCGTGGGCGTCTTGCTCGGGTATCCCCTTGCTATCCCCGTGGGCGCAATGGGACTGCTGTTCGGTTTCCTGGTATACGGGAATGCGGTGCCCAGTCTGTTGTACGGGCGGCTGTTCAGCTTGGTGCATTCGTACACCCTGCTGGCGATACCGTTGTTCGTGTTCATGGGGGTGATGCTGGAGAGGTCGGGGATTGCTGAGAAGCTGTACGGAGCGCTGTACATGTGGCTGAGCGGCTTCCACGGAGGTCTCGCGGTTATCACGGTGCTGTTGGGAACGGTCCTGGCGGCGTGCATGGGCATTATAGGCGCGTCTGTGACGATGTTGGCCATTTTCGCGCTGCCGGCAATGATAAGGCGTGGCTACGACAAGTCACTGGCGGCCGGCGCGGTGTGTGCGGGAGGGACGCTTGGCATCCTGATTCCACCGAGCATCATGCTTGTCATCTATGGCCCGATGGCGGGCCTCTCGGTAGGGAAGCTGTTCATGGCGGCCTTCATCCCGGGTTTCACGTTGTCGGCGCTGTATTGCGGCTACGTCGCGATACGCTGCTCCATACATAAGAACATGGGGCCGCCGGTTCCACCGGAGGAGCGTCAGGGGTCGTTGTGGCTCAAGACGAAGATGCTGATTGTGGCACTTCTGCCGACAGCGCTTATCGTCATGGCGGTGCTGGGGAGCATCTTCCTTGGCATCGCACCGCCGACGGAGGCGGCGGCGGTGGGAGCACTGGCTTCCATAGGGCTCGCCTTTGCGTACAAGACCCTCAACTTCAGGGTGCTGAAGGAGTCGCTGACCCAGTCGCTGAAGGTCAGCAGCATGATCTACCTCATCGGCGCGCTGTCGTTCGCCTACGTGGGCGTTTTCATCGGGGCGGGTTGTGGAAACGTGCTTGAGGAGTTCATCCTCGCTGCTCCGGGTGGGCGTTGGGGTTCCTTCGCGATGATCATGTTCATCGTCTTCATCCTGGGCTTCTTCATCGACTGGATCGGCATTGTGTTCATCATGGTGCCGATTGTTGCGCCGATAGCACCGGCGCTTGGCTTTGATCCTCTGTGGTTCGGAATGATGCTTGTCATCAATCTGCAGATGTCATTCATGACACCCCCGTTTGCAGGCGCCATCTTCTACCTGAGGGGGTCGGTAGACCCGGCGCTTGGGATAGAGATGTCGCACATTATTAAGGGTGTGTG
>JAUVYD010000172.1 GCA_030603265.1 Dehalococcoidia bacterium | reverse complement strand
CCATCTGGTGGTCGGTGCTATCGGATGACCCAGATGGGACTCGACCCTGTGGACGGCTTCCAGCTTGGACTGACTGGTGGTAATCGAATTGAACTTCGCTGCCGTGGCTCCCAGCAGGACATCGGTGAGTTGGATTAGCGGAGATTCCCGAGATGGCACAGCTTGCACATTCTTGACTTCGGCCAGCAGATTGGCAGCCTGCAGAAAGTGTCCCAGGGTCTGTAGCCTGGTACGGAGACGATTGGTCTTGGTGTCCAGAAATACCCGGTAGCTGCAGAAATCCTCCGTCCAGTGCTTCAGCAACTGATAGCAGAACTTGTAGTAGCCAAGCTCCTGATCCGCCTGATGATACTTGCGGAGGTCCACCGTGCGTGAGTCGATGGCAATGCAGCGAAAGTTGATGTCAGTACCTGCCTCGAAGAAGATGTCAATGATGTCCAGGTAGAATGGAAGCTGGGAAGGGCTGATGCTCCTCCACTTCGCCTCTCCAAAGCACCCGTGACGCAATCTGGCCTCCCGAATACGTGTCTTCATTGAACCGCGTTCCGCAGCCGGAAGCCACAGTCCGCCGATGAGGAAGAAACGTCTGCCTTCCGCTGACAAGGGGGCGCGTGGGGTGCGTCCGGCAGAACAGAGCAGTTCCTGATTGCTCTCGTCGCAATAGACCTCAAAATCCAACGGCAGGTACCTCACGCCTCTATGTGGGATGTCTGGCAATTGTATGTGACGATTGGTGCTGACGCAATGAACCGCAGCCTTCACAGGCGCAGACTCCGAACGGAACATCGCAGCTCATACCTCGGTTCGCGATAGCCCTTTCTGATACGCTGTATGGTTAACCGGCAGGTCGGGACCGCTCACTCAAGGCGGCGCATTCGCACCTCTCATGGTTCTGTCTTTTCACACAAGACTCGGCTCCAGCATGCAAGGAGGCTTGTAGTACGACCGTGGACGTACAGATCGAGGAAATCGCTCTTGGCAGTTCTCGCCTCAAGCATTTCGTTGAGCTTCCCTGGCGTCTCTATCGCAAGGACCCCAACTGGACTCCGCCACTACGCGGCGACCTGCTCGGCAGCCGTGTTCTCGGCCTTTCGGGGCTTCTCACTCCCAACCACCCGTACCATCGCGAGGCCGAGGTCACGCATTTCCTGGCCTGGCGGGACGGGAAAACGGTCGCACGTGTCTCGGCTGCCATCAACAGGCGGTACAACGACCATCACGGCTGCCGCATCGGTTCCTTCGGGTTCTTCGAAGTTGTGGAGGACTACGACGTGGCGAGCGCGTTGCTCGACCGCGCGCGTAACTGGGTGAAGAAACGTGGCATGACGGCCCTTCGCGGTCCGGGCGAGTACTCAAACAGCACGCACGAGCGCCAGGGCATCCTGGTAGATGGATTCCAGTCCCCGCCGACTGTGGAGCTGACTCACAACCCTCCGTACTACGGGGAGTTCATGGACCGCTACGGCTTCAGCAAGGCGATGGACTACCATGCCTACATGATAGATATTCAAACGCCCATCCCCGAGGCGCTGAAGGTGCTGGGTGAGCGCGCGAAGCGGCGGCACAGCATCACGACGCGCAAGGTCAACCTCAAGGAGCTGCGCGCCGAGGTGTGCCTGATAGCGAAGCTCTTCAACGAGGCCTGGGCCGAGAACTGGGGCTTCCTGCCTCTCACGGATGGAGAGGCTGACGCCGTCGCGGACACGCTGCGGCCGGTCATTGACACCGGCTTGATGCGCTTCGCCTATGTTGACGGCGAGCCCGCCGCTGTGCTTGGTGCGCTGCCGGACCCGAACTACGCCCTTCGTCCGCGCTGGAAGTGGTACGGCGATTCCGACCTCGTCCGCGTGGCCAGATTGATGTGGCTGCGGCGGCGCATACCGCTCGTCAGGCTGATGTTCTTCGGGGTACCGCCACGCTTCCGCCGGATGGGCCTCGACGGTCTCCTCTACGCAGAGGTGAAGGAGTACGCCCAGAAGCGAGGCTACCAGCAGTGCGAGGCCTCCATGCTGCTGGAGGAGAACTACCGCATCATCAGGTCCTCAGAGTTCATGGGCGGGCGCCGCTACAAGACCTGGCGCATCTACGACCTGCCGCTGGAGTAGCTGCACGCCAGGTGACGTGTGGTTGTCTCAAGCACGACGGACAATCCTCTCCCTTCTGCGAACATACCCTGCTGGCACAGCCAGACGATAAACAGCCCTTGCTATGGCTGGTCAAAGGGGAATCAGATTTGGCTGCGTTGTCCCCTGGTCCGACACCTCGACCCTGTTCCGGCCATTCTGCTTGGCACTGTACAACGCATCATCAGCACGACCGACGAACGCCAGCAGGTCCTCGCCGGACCTGTAGCCGGCAACGCCCACGCTGATGGTGACATGGAACACGGCCCCGTGATGGGCCGTCATCCCGCCTTCTTCAACGGCCCCACGTATCCGCTCGCCCACTTCGCGTGCGGAACCGACGTCGGCTTTCGGCAGGGTGATAAGGAACTCCTCGCCGCCGTAGCGTCCCACCCTATCGACTTCACGCACGGACTGAGACAAGACCGACGCCACAGCCTCGAGGACCCGGTCACCGACCAGATGGCCGTAGCGGTCGTTGACCTCCTTGAAATGGTCGATATCCACCATGAGCACGGCAAGTGTCTCATCGTAGCGCTTCGCACGCTTCATCTGGTCATCGAGCAGTCTCAGGACCGTTCGCCTGTTGTATAGCCCCGTGAGAGAGTCAAAGCTTGCCAGCCTCTCCAGCTCCTCCTGGCTGGCTCTGCTCTGCTGCACCTGTCTCCAGCGTATGAGCGCGTTGTCGATTGCGGTCTCCAGTCGCTCCCTGGACAGCCCCACCTTCGAGAGGTACCCGACCGCGCCCTCCTGGATAGACTCAGCAGCGATGTCCTCGCTTCCAAGCCCTGTCAGCATCACCACCGGAGCTGCCTGGCTGTGAGTTATCTCGGCCAGCCACTCCATCCCTGACTTATCCGGCATCTGGAGGTCCATGAAGACAAGGTCAATGCTCCCTCTGTCCAACGCGCTCTGAATCTCTTCCCTGTCTCCCGCCTCGAGAAGCACGATCTCCCGGTCGTCTATCTGCTTCAGGTAGGCGCGAACCAGCTTCCGGTCTACGGGATCATCGTCGCAAACCAGTATCTTCAGCAGCGATTTCTGGTCTCCCATCTCCCTCAACCCTCCTTTGGAGGCCGCTTGCACAACACGAACCAGTACGCCTCGATCTTCTCCATGACCTGCTTGAATTCGTCCAGGCGCACCGGCTTGTGGACATAACCGCTCGCCTGCAGCTTGTAGCTGTCGATTATGTCCCTCTCGGAATCGGATGTGGTGAGGATGATGACGGGAATTTGTTTCAGGTCCTCCTCCAGTTTGAGACGCCTGAGGAACTCCTTGCCTCCCATCCCCGGCATGTTCAAGTCGAGCAGAATCAGGTCCGGCCGCGGCACGCCGTCGACATACCTGTCCCGGTGATGCAGGAAATCGAGCCCTTCCTCACCACTGGTCACTGCATGCACGTCATTGGCGAGTCTCTGGTCTCTGAGAGACATCTTGATGAGTTTCTGGTCTGCGGGGTCATCTTCCACCAGCAGGATGGAAATCGGTTGCAATGCATTCATCGCCCATTCACTCCTTTCGCTCATTCTCCTCATGCCCAATCGAGGAAGGCAGCGTAAGCCAGAAGTTGGCACCCTCGCCGGGCGCCGACTCAATCCCTATCTGTCCACCATGACGCTCGGCTATCTTCTTGCAGACCGCAAGGCCGATGCCCGTGCCTTCATAGCGGGCCCTGGGATGAAGGCGCTTGAACATCGCGAACACCTGGTCAAGGTATTCTGCAGGAATGCCTATCCCGTTGTCCTTGACCTCAATCCGCACCATGCCATGCTGCGTCTCTTGTCCGGTGATGGTTATTTCGGGAGGAATCCCAACTCGATGGAACTTCAGGCCGTTCGCCACGAGGTTCTGGAAGAGCTGGCGTATCTGCGACGGATCCCCTTGCACCGCGGGCAGCAACCCGGGCACGCGGATTGACCCGCCTGTCTCCTCAAG
>JAUVYD010000186.1 GCA_030603265.1 Dehalococcoidia bacterium | reverse complement strand
GCAGTTCTTTCTCGAGAGACTGCAGAAGAAGGGCATAGTGCTGCTGCCCGGCGTGCGCTATGAAGAGGCGCGGCCAGTGGCTCTCGTCGTCGGGACACCTGACGGCCGGACGCGGATACTGGAGACTGACACGCTCGTGCTTGCCGCAGGCTCTGTCCCCGACACGAGCCTGTACGAAGGCCTCAAGGGCAGGGTTGCCGAGTTGTACGCCGTAGGCGACTGTGTGGAGCCCCGGGAGATAGGCGATGCTGTGCGGGAGGGCTACACGGTGGGAGCGACGCTGTAGGACAGAGGCCGGCTAGAGCCCGATCCGCTCCTTGACCTCGCGCATACCCATGATGGCGTCCGTGACGAGGTCCCGGAGTTCGACTCCAAGCAGCCCCACACCCTTCTCTATGATGGACCGGTCCACTCCGGCTGCGAACGACTTGTCCTTCCATTTCTTGATGACCGACTTTGCCTCCATGTCGGCCACACTCCTGGAAGGCCTGACGAGCGCCGCGGCCGTAATGAGGCCGGTGAGCTCGTCCACGGCGTAGAGCGTCTTGGCCATATCGGTTATGGGCTCCTCGTCGGTGCAGATGCCCCAGCCATGAGAGACGGCAGCCTGTATGTACTCCTCCTGCCAGCCGCGCTCGGAGAGGATCTCTCGGGTCTTCTTGCAGTGCTCCGACGGATAGCGCTCGTAGTCGAGATCATGTATCAGCCCCACGATGGCCCACTTCTCCTCGTCCTCGCCACGCTTGCGGGCTATGTACCGCATGACGCCCTCCACCGAGTAGGCGTGCTTAAGCAGGCTGTCGCTCTTGTTGAACTCCTTGAGGATTGCGAGAGCCTCATCGTGGGTCGGAACGTGTTCCTGCATGCTCCTGCCTCCTTGGTCGAGAGTGGGAATCCGAGCCTAGACTATAGACGGAAAGTTCCCTGGAGGCAACATGGGGGAGTGCGGCATGTGATGCGCCGGATGTCCGGAGTGGCTGGTGCTGGAACTCAATCGTGAGAGGCCGGCCCTCCGGGTGGTGGTGGCGATTCGGAGGAGGCGTGATTGCAGGCGTTGTGGGTGAGCCGGACCTCGTTGCGACCACGAGGTGATAGAATGGCCGTCCGTATGTCAGACGACACGGCAGGTCGGCCGCCCGGAACTCCGCCTTCCTGCGGTGGACACCTGCTGCGGAGGAGCCGTGCGCTCTTCTGTGTGGTCACTTTCTTCTATTGGGCCTCCCTCTACCTCTACGTGCCGATACTACCGGTCTACGCCGAGTCGGTGGTGGGGAAGCTATCCATGGTCGGAATCGTGATTGCCTCGTACGCGCTGCCGCAGCTCCTTCTACGGATACCCATCGGCCTCTACTTCGATTCGACGCCTCGGCGAAAGCCCCTGGTGGCGCTGAGCCTGGTGATGTGTGCGGGAGGAGCCGCGGGCCTCGCGCTTGCCGATGGCGCGGGGTCGCTTGTCCTGGCTCGCGCCGTGACCGGTATCGGCGCCGCCGGCTGGGTGGCTTTCACGGTGTTCTTCACGAGATACTACGAGTCCGCTGCGTCTGCACGCGCAATAGGGACCATCAATGCCGTGAACCAGGTGGCACTCGTTGTAGCCACAGGCTGTGGAGGAGTGCTGGCACAGGCAGGTGGCTACCGTGCGACCTTCCTCGGGGCTGCCCTGCTGGCCCTGCTGGGGCTGTCTGTGCTGGCGTTCGCCCGAGAACCTGCTGTAGAGGCTGGCAGCGTCATGAAGCGGCAGCTTCAACACGTAGCAACCCGGCCGCTGCTCGTCGTGGCTGCGTCGATGGCCGTCATGCTGCACTTCGCGAATTTCGCCAGTGTCTTCGGGTTTATTCCTGTATACGGTGCCCGTATTGGCGCGTCGAGCAGCCAGCTTGGTCTCATCACGATGCTGACACTCGCTGCGTCGGCGGTCGCCGCCTACACATCCGTGCGACTGGCTGAGCGCATCGGCTATTCAGCGGCGCTCGTCAGTGGGGCAGTTGTGCTTGGGGTGTCCCTCCTCCTGGTGCCACTAACACTCACGCCCGCGACGCTCGCGCTGGTTCAGCTATTCAGCGGCTTTGGAAGGGGCAGCCTTGCAACCCTGCTGATGGCCCTGAGCATCAGGTCCGCTCCGCCGGGCGCGAGGGCGACCGCGATGGGGGTCTACCAGGCGGTCTACGCAGCGGGCATGATAGCGGGCCCGGTAGTCTCGGGCTTTATTGCCGAGACCGCCGAGCTTTCCGTCGTCTTCGTAGTGAGCGCGGGCCTGAGCTTCACGATAGCTCTGCTTGCCCGCCACCCTGTCGTCCGCCGATCCTGAGAGACAAAGGGCAGGGCGTCAGCGTGCTCCGAATTCGTCGCAAGCCTCAATCACCTGAGCGAGGTAGGCGAGCGAGGGCCCTCCTCCCATGGAGACGGCAACGAATCCAGTCTCCATAATCTCATCCCTGGTCGCGCCGTTGTCTATCGCCTTGTGAACATGCGTTGCGATGCAGTAGCCGCAGCGAGCGGCTATGGAAAGAGCTACGCACATGAGTTCCTTCGTCTTGAGGCTGATGGTCCCCGGCTTCTTCGCCTGTTGACTGAGTTCCCCCCAGGCAGCAAGGAATGCGGGGTCCCTTCGAGAGACCTCCTCTATCATGGTCCCGAGCTGGTCGAGGTAGTGCTGCTGGTCTCCAGTGGATGACATTGCTGCGGTCCTCCTCTCCGTGTTGAGTTGTCCAATTATATACAGGCTAGGAGCGGAGTGTCCCCTGTTTCGGGGGTCAGAAGGAGAGATAAGCAACAAGGGCTACGGCAAGTACCGCCAGAAGAGGGGGCGCCATGAGGCGATAGACGTCGCCAAGGCGGGCTCCGAAGAACTCCGACGAGAGGGTGAGGCAGAGATGAAGGGGGGAGAGCATGTAGCCCACTCCTCCTCCCACGTAGGCAAGGAAGAGTGCGTAACCGCTGATATCACCCGCCGCGGACATGAACGGAAGGAGCAGAGGAAAGGAGATGCCGACGAAGGCCACTGAGAGGCCTGTGGCGAATCCGACCACGGCGGGGAGCGCCACCAGGATCAAGGCGGGCGGCATCCCTAAGGTCTGCATATCTGTGAACAGCGTGTAGGCCGCGCCCGATTGCTCGACGACTCCCTTGTACAGCATGACCGAGTAGAGCAGGAAGAGGACCTTGGGACCGAAGCAGTACTTGAGCGATTGCTTGATCTCGTCCTTCGAGGCTCGTTGCTGCACTGCGAGCAGGAGCCCGGCTGCCAGGAACGCAAGGGCCGCTTCGATACCGCCGAGGACCAGTCCGATGAGTAGCAGCACCGGCCAGGACGCGCGAAACAGCTCGACCACAAGCCGGGAGCCGGTAAGGCTCTTCGCGCGCTCAGCGTGGGAGTTCCTGAGGATGCGGTAGCTGGCGATGCCGCCGCAGACAGCCATCAGGGGAACTACGGGCCACATCGTTGTGACGATGCTGGAGAGGGAAACGGACAGGACCACGCTGGCGGCGATGACTGCAGGGTATACGGGTATCGCCAGCTCCCAGATGTGCCGGAACCAGAAGTTGATGAAGGTTGCCTCGGCGGGAGCAAGTCCAAGTCGGCGAGCAAGGTCCTTCAGGGCAATGGCGGAGACGAGCGCCCCGCCTGGCATGGGCACCATTGCTATCACAGACGGCACAACATGCATCGCCAATCTGGGGCCTATCGACTCG
>JAUVYD010000021.1 GCA_030603265.1 Dehalococcoidia bacterium | reverse complement strand
CCCTGCCCTACTGTACCGGGGCGCTACCAGCTTCAGGTACTTACGTCTTTCATCTACGCTCATCCTGTCGTCGCTCGGCATAATCCCCCTCAGTAACATTCCTAACTGAGTGAACCATATCCCCCTAGTAACATTTTGGATAAGTGAATGCGGGCACTTGAAAAGGACGCCCTTTTCCGCCATGCTGTGGCGTCGTAGTGCGGCTATTGTCGGCGTCAGATGCCCGCCCGCCACAGAGAGGAGGAGTTGGTTATGTCCGCTCAGCAGACGAGAGAGCAGATTCTGGATGAGGTTGAGAGAAAGGCAGGGGAATACGAGATTGAGTCCGGCTGCTGTTCCCAGGGCTGTCTCAGGGCTCTTCAGGAGCAGTTCGGCTTCGGAAACGCGGAGACATACAAGGCCGCCACGGCAATGCCGGGGATTGCACTGCGGGGCGAGACTTGTGGAGGCGTAGTCGGTGGCTTGATGGCCATAGGCATAGTGTACGGCCGCGAGGACCCCAAGGACATGGACGGGTTCTTCAGGGCGATATCCTACGGCCGGAAGTTCTGCAAGCAGTTCGAGAAGGAGTTCGGAACGGTCATGTGCCGGGATATCGTGAAGCAGCGGTTCGGCAAGGAACTGAACCTCGCGAGTCCGGAGGATGCGAAGGAGTTTGTGAAGATGGACGGCTACAGGCGCTGCAGCTATGTTCCTGGACGGGCGGCCCGGTTGGTGGCGCAGATGATACTGGACAACGACAAATAGGGCGTTGCTCAATCGTTGGGTGGCTAGGAATGTGTCCGAGTAATCCCTGAGTCAATGCTAGAGCAACCTAAGAATCGGGGGCATTTAGCTTCAGGCAAAACATTACTCCGACAGGCTCCTAGTAGGGAGAAGTGCCCGGCCCGTGAGGGCCGGGCACTTTGAGTATGAACTAGTCTTCCAGCTCGACGACGACCTCGCAGTAAGGGGCGCCTTCGGGGAGCACCTTCGTGATGATGGGTGTCTTGACCTTGACTCCGAGCGCGTCGAAAGTACCTTGCTCCATCGCCTCAAGGAGGACGGTGCAGATTTTCGGGCACCTCTCGTAAGGCTTGGCCTGCGGACACTCGTACTCGTGCTTCACCGCCCGCTTCTTTCCATACTCGACCCACTCGCCGCGCACGCCGGCGTTGTTGTCCTCGAGGTCCATGATTCGTCCGAGGCACCGGGCGTCGGTCAGGTCGTCGATCTTCATCCTGCGTTGCATGGTGGGGGCGCGGCGTCGGCCAACCTCGTACATTGCCTTGCGCCCTATCTCCCATACGTCATCGCCATACTTCTCGGCGAGAGGTGCGAGCACCTCGGTCAGGAATATGCCCAGGGTCCGACCACCCAACTCGACCATCTTGAACACATCGGTTTCCGGAAGGAAGATAGTCTTTCTGTCTTCGCCCAGAGGCGCAACCTCGTCCACGTACTCCGCGATGTGTGTGCCCTGTTCGTACTTCCTCTCCAGTCGTCTTGCCATGAATTGAGTTCCTCCTTAGTCTACACGCGACAGCGCCCGCACCTTTGGCCGGGTTGGTATCCGTTGGGTTGGGGGGCCGGACGCGTTCAATGTACGCTACCATCTTGGCCCGAGAGTGTCAAAGGACATGGCGCAGGGATACCGGAGCGGAGGGTCTTCGGCCGATGTGTCCGGCCGGAGCGGCCCGTGACATTGTGGACACAGGTGCAGTTTTCTGATTCAATGCCGCTGTTCCCCCGGGCGCTTCTTCCCTTGCATCACCTTCGCCAGGGGCGTGTATTCTCATCGACGAAAGGGGTCTTTCCGTGGCAGCAAGCTACCAGTACTTCACTCTGGAGAAGGCGGGGGAAATCGCCACTATCACGCTGAACCGGCCTGACAAACTGAACGCCTTCACCCTCCAGATGCTGTTTGAGTTCAAGAACATTGTTGATGATCTTCGCATCGACCTGCGGACGCGTTTCGTCATCGTCACGGGGGAGGGCAGGGCTTTCTGTTCGGGCATTGATGTCATGAAAGAGGCGCGAGACGACTGGTACGGTGACCCGCGTCAGCCGAACGAGCGCATCTTCCAGGAGAACGGGCAGAACATCTTGCGTGATTGGGCCAACCTGCATCAGATCACTGTCGCCGCCGTGAACGGACCCTGTATCGGTCTCGGCCTGGGTCTCGTGACTCTGTGTGACTTTCGGGTGGTGGCAGAGAACGCCTATTTCAGCATTCCGGAGACTTCGATTGGCATCGGTTACTCGGTCAGCTGTCTCTATCCGCTCCTCGCGCTGATTGGCCCGGCGCAGGCTCGCAGGATGATAATGACAGGTGACCGAGTGACGGCTCATGAGGCGAAGACCATTGGATTGGCGCACAGCGTCGTTGGCTCCGAGGACCTTATGAGCGCGTCGCTCGAGTTGATCGGGAAGCTCTCGACGAAGGGGCCGACGGCTCTCAGGATTGTGAAGCGCATGATAAACGCGGTTACAATCGCCCAGACTGCCGACCTGGCTGCCATGGAACCGGAACTGGTCCAGGCGTTCTACAATGCGACCGGGGACATCGAGGAAGGGCTGAATGCCTACAGGGAGAAACGCGAACCTCGCTTCCATCTTGAGACCGACTGACGTGTCGTCGCGAGGAGCGACAGAGGGGCGTGTGTCATCGTGGTAGCCGGGACTGCCCGTGCCGGAGCCAATGGAGGCTCTCCGTTGGCAGTGTCCAGGGAGGGGTTCGTAGCCCGTGTGACACTCAACCGTCCGGAGAGACGCAACGCTCTGGACAGAGAGTTGCTTCTTGTGCTGAAGAAGGCTTTCTCTGATTTGCGTCAGACCCCCGGCGTCAGGGTGGTTGTACTCTCGGGAGCAGGTGGTTCGTTCTGTGCCGGCGTTGACATAAGTGAAGAAGGGCGAAGAGAGTTCTACAAACCACCCCAGCAGATCGAGCGACTGTATCAGGAGAACGGTCAGGAGGTCGTCCGGGAGCTCCAGTCTCTGCCACAGGTGACGATCGCCGAAGTCAACGGCCCGGCAATCGGCTGGGGCACGTGCCTGGCCACCGCATGCGATTTCAGAGTCGTCTCTGCCGAGGCCTTCTTTCGCATCCCGGAGATCGGCCTTGGCATGTACTATGACGTTGGCTGTCTCTACGCCCTGCTGTCCCTCGTCGGGCCTGCTCAGGCGAAACGCATGATAATGTTGGGAGAGGACATAGGTGCCGCCGAGGCCCGTTCGATGAGACTTGCGGACCGCGTTGTGTCACCGGCTGAACTGCCTGCGGAAACCTTGAGGCTTGCGGCGTCCCTCGGTGCGCGCGACAGCACTGCGCTCCGCATCGCCAAGAGACAGATGTGCGCTGCGACCATCGCTGCGAAACGCCACCTTGCCCTGATGGAGCTGGAGTTGACCACGGCGTACTACGGCAGCAACAGTGACGGATTCGAAGGGCTCGCTGCCCGCAGGGAAGCACGCAGCCCCGTGTTTGCCCGTGAGTCCGGGGGATATCAGAAGCGGACGAAAAAGGAATGGCAAATAGGAGGATAGGTACATGGATTTTCATTTGAGTGAGGCGGAGCAGATGCTTCAGACCACCGCACGTGATTTCGCGAAGAACGAGATTGAACCGGTTGCGGCGGCGGTTGATGAGGCCAATGTCTTTGCGCTGGCCAACTTCAAGAAGCTCGCGGAGGTGGGATTCACCGGTCTCGCAATACCGCCCGAGTACGATGGCAGTGGCGGCGATGTCATGGAACTGGTTCTGGTCATGGAGGAACTGGCCAAGGCGTGTGCCTCAACATGCGACATCGTTGACGCCCACATCAGCCTGTGCGCCCGCCCGATACTGCTCTACGGCAATGAGGAGCAGAAGAAGAAGTACCTTCCTCCCCTCTGCCGCGGGGAGAAGATCGGCGCGTTCGCGATTACCGAGGCCGAGGCCGGTAGCGATATCGCGAATATCAAGACGACTGCGGTCCGTGACGGCGATTTCTACGTGCTCAATGGCTCGAAGCTCTTCATCACGAACGGCCCGGTGTGCGACACCATCGTTGTGTTTGCCGGCGTCCCGGACCTTGCACCGCGGGGAATGACGGCCTTCATCGTGGAGGCAGACATGCCCGGATTCAGCCGTAGCCCTCAGTATGAGAAGGTCGGCATGAAGGGCGCCTCCAATGCTGAGCTCATCTTCACCGACCTCCGGGTGCCCGCGGCGAACCGGCTTGGCGATGAAGGGAAAGGCATGAAGATCTGCCTGGGGACATTGGACGAGGGCCGAATCGGTATTGCTGCCCAGGCCGTCGGCGTCAGCCAGGCTGTCCTTGAGCATTGCGTCGAGTACGCGAAAGAGAGGAAGCAGTTCGGCAAACCAATCGGCGAGAACCAGGGTATACAGTGGATGCTCGTTGATATGGCCTGCCAGGTGGAGTCGGCCAGGCTTCTACTGTATCGCGCCGCGAAGACGATGGACGAGGGCGCGAACCCGGTCAGGGCGGCGGCGATGGCGAAGCTGATTGCGACTGATACTTGCATGGACATCGCTGTCAAAGGGATACAGATATTCGGTGGCTACGGATACATGATGGACTCTCCGATGCAGCGCTACTTCCGCGACGCGAAGTTGACCCAGATTTACGAAGGCACGTCGGAGGTGCAGCGAATGGTTATTGCCCGCGACCTGCTTCGCTGATGAGGGCTGTGCCCTGAGCGACACGGCTGCCACCAGCCGTGGCCCTACACGTCCTCTCCCTGCAACAGGCAAGCAAGGAGGAGCCGGACGGGTCAGGTCAGGTGGCTCCGTTTCTCAGCGCCCCGGCGCAGGGAGCATGCCTGTTGCTACACACCCGGAGTTCGGAACGGAGGTAAGGCATGAAGACGAAACAGGAATACATCGACAGCCTTCGGCGCCTCAACTTTGAGGTCTACATGTTCGGGGAACGGATGACCGATATCGTTGACCATCCGCTTGTCAGACCGTCGATGAATGCGGTTGCGGCCACGTACGAACTCGCACAGGGCGAGATCATGACGGCGACATCGCATCTCACGGGGAAACGCATCAATCGCTTCACCCATATCCATCAGAGCGCCGCTGACCTGGTGCAGAAGTCCAGGATGGGGAGACTGATGGGGGCCTACACAGGCACCTGTTTCCAGCGCTGCGCCGGCATGGACGCCCTCAATACGCTCTCGGTTGTGACGTACGACATCGACCGCAAGCATGGGACCCCCTACTATGAGAGATTCCTGAAGTACTTGAGGTACGTGCAGGATGAGGACCTCGTCTGTGATGCGGCAATGACGGATTCCAAGGGGGACCGGAGGTTGCGGCCGGCTCAGCAGGCGGACCCGGACTTGTATCTGCACGTTGTGCGAGAAGAGGAGGACGGAATCGTCGTGAGAGGGGCGAAGCTCCACCAGACCGGGGCGTTGAACTCACACGAGATCATTGTTGTGCCGACCCGCGCGATGCGGGAAGAGGACAAGGACTACGCAATATCCTTCGCCATTCCCAGCGATTCGAAGGGAGTTGTGTACATCTACGGGCGACAGCCAAGCGACACCCGAAAACTGGAAGGGAAGACCTTCGACGTGGGAAATCTCTTCTATGGAGGGCATGAGTGCCTGATGGTTTTCGACGATGTGTTCGTTCCCTGGGAGCGCGTGTTCATGTACCGGGAGTACGAGTTCGCCGCCGGGCTCGTTGAGAAGTTCGCCTCGTACCACCGCCAGAGCTACGCCTGCAAGTCAGGCATGGGGGACGTGCTGATCGGGGCCACGCAGACGATTGCCGAATACAACGGAATATCCGAGGCGCCTCACGTCAGGGACAAGATTGTCCAGATGAACCATCTGAATGAAACCATCTTCTGTTGCAGCCTCGCGTGCGCGTATGAGGGTACTGCCGAGCCGTCAGGAACCTACTATGTCAACTCGCTCATGGCCAACATTACCAAGCTACACGTGACGCAGGTGCCCTACGAGCTGGCGCGGATGGCACAGGAGATAGCGGGTGGTGTCGTTGTAACCTTGCCTTCGGAGAAGGACTTCAGACACCCCCGGATTGGCAAGTACGTGGCGAAGTACATGAAGGGAGTTGAGGGCGTGTCTGCGGAAGACAGAATGCGAGTGATCAGACTCATTGAGGGTCTCACCATGGGGCTGGGAGCTGTGTGTTATCTGCCGGAGTCGATGCATGGAGCAGGTTCGCCCCAGGCGCAGCGCATCATGATCGCCAGACAGACGAATCTCAAGATGAAGCAGAAGGCCGCACTCCGCCTGTGTGGTGTGGAGTAGAGAACCGCTGACTAGGGCTCCCTGGCGAGGTCTTCCATAATCTGGAGCACTTCAGTCCCACGCTCGATGGAGTCGTCGTATTCGAAGGCGAAATCGGGCGCATGTCTCATCCTGAGATTCGTGGCGACTTCCTTCTTGATGAATCCCGAGGCGGCTGCGAATCCCTTGAGAGCCTGGGTTCGAGCCTCCTCGTCTCCCAGGATGCTGACGTATACTCTCACGTGTCGCAGGTCCTCGGAGATCAAGACCCCGGTTATCGAGATGAGGCCGGAGAGCCGCGGGTCATTGATGTCCTTCTCAAGAATCCGGCTGATTTCCTGCTGAATGGCCCGATTGAGTCGCTGCGTTCGTCTGGACACATCAGCCTCCCATCGCAGCCAGCCGTGTCAGTCCACAGAGGTAGACCGATGCGCCGGCGCGCTAGCTGGCCTTTTCTCGCCGGTAGAGTTCGATGATGTCGCCCACCTGCATGTCCCCGAAGGGGTCGAAGCCGACTCCGCACTCCAGACCAGCATTGACCTCGTTGACGTTGTCCTTGAAGCGCCGGAGGCTCGTAATCTGTGGTTCGGCCACGACCTCCCCGCCGCGCACAACCTGCACCTTTGTGGCGCCTCGCCACACTCTTCCCTCTCTGACGAACAGGCCGGCGATCTTGCCTTGCTTTCCGCCGGGGAAGACGGCTCGCACTTCGGCACGACCGCCCAGGACGTCCACGTAGGTCGGCTTGAGCATGCCTTTGAGGGCGGCTGCCATGTCCTCCTCGAGGCGATAGACGATGTCGTATCGCTGGATGCCGACGCCCGCGTCATCAGCCAGTTGTTGCACACCGGGAGCAGGCTTCGTGTTGAAGCCGATGATGATTCCCTTGTATGCCGACGCAAGGACGATGTCGGACTCCGTTATCGCGCCACTCGCGGCATGGACGATTCTCGCTCGTACTTCCTCTGTGCTGAGTTGCTCAATGCTCGTTCTAATCGGCGCAATGCTTCCCTGCACATCGGTCTTGAGGATGATGTTCAGTTCCTTGATCTGACCCTCGCCTATCTGACTCGACAGGGCGCTGAGACTCAGCCGGGCAGCGCCGGCACTCTGCTGACGTTCCTCTGCAATAGTGCGAGCCTGCTTGTCATCCGAGTACACGCTGAACAGTACTCCGGCCAGAGGTACTCCGCTAAGGCCCAGAACCTCGGCGGGCGCAGAAGGCCCGGCGGAGGTGATGCGTCTTCCCTGATCGTCGAACATTGCCTTGATTTTGCCCCACACACTGCCTGCAACCACAGCATCACCAATGCTCAGTGTGCCTTTCTGCACGAGGAGCGTTGCGAGCGAACCACGTGCCTTGTCCATCTGGGACTCGATGACGACGCCCTCTGCATTGCCGGTGGGGTCAGCCTGGAGGTCCAGGATGTCGGCCACGAGGAACAGGTTCTCAAGCAGTTCGACCACGCCGTCACCGGTCTTGGCCGATACGGGGACGCACACGGTATCCCCTCCCCACTCCTCGATGACGAGCCCGGCCTCAACCAGTTGCTGCTTTGTGCGGTCGATATTCGCCTCGGGCCTGTCGGTCTTGTTGATTGCGACGACGATTGGGACTGCTGCGGCCTTGGCGTGGTCGATTGCCTCTCGTGTCTGAGGCATGACGCCGTCGTCAGCCGCCACTACGAGAACCACGATGTCGGTCGCATGAGCACCCCGTGCCCGCATCTCAGTGAAGGCCCGGTGTCCCGGAGTGTCAAGGAAAGTGATAGTGCGGTCATTTACGGTACTCTGGTACGCACCCATGTGCTGCGTTATTGCCCCTGCTTCCTGGGCCGTTACGTTCGTATTCCTGATATTGTCAAGCAGCGTGGTCTTGCCATGATCAACGTGCCCCATGATTGTCACGACGGGGGGCCGTTGTGCAAGTGTCTCACTCCGCTCGGTCTTCTTGTCGGAAGTGGCAACCTGCTGCTTCCGGATGAGGACCTGGAAGCCGAGGTCTTGAGAGACACGCCCTGCCGTCTCGAAGTCAACCACCTCATTGACGTTCGCCATGATGCCGCGCCGCATGAGCTGCTTGACCACGCGCGCCACGTCCACCTGGAGCGTCCCTGCCAATTGCTTTACTGTCATGGAGCTGGTGCTCAGCTCCACTTGCTGGACGACAGTGCGGCCGCTTTCGACCCTCTGGGGTGCTTGTCGTGGGGCCGGTCTATTTCTCTTCCTGGTATTCCTGCGCGCTATGGGTCTTCTCATCAAGGGTCAACTCCTGAAACCTGCCTGCGCATTGTAGCAGAGCCATTCGGTCCGTGTCGGAAAGGCTTGTTCGCAGAGCGCGCTCTATTCGAGCCCCCTTCGCAATGCGTTTCCAGCACTCACTCGAGGCGCACACGTACGCACCCCGACCTTGCTCGCGGACCGAGGTGTCAACTGCAATCCCCGCATCGGGGGTGCGTACAATTCTGATCAGCAGGCGCTTGTCTTTCTTCGCGCCGCACACGATACACGTACGTTGCGGTACATGCCTAGGGTTCATCCGGTTGCTCGTGATATGTCTTCTTCTTCTTGCCCTTTGATCTGCCCCTGTCGTTCCGGGGTCCTCCGCGGGTTCTGGGCAGTATGTCTTCGGCAAAACGAAGGACTGACTGTCCTGGCTTCGCCGAGTCATCCTCGAACCTGAACACCTCGCTGTCAAGCAGCTGTTGCAGTGTCTCGCCCGTGGGTTCCGGCTCCTCATCCGTCGAAGGCTCTGGCTCAATGGGCGTGAATTCGGCCGGCTCCGACGGTGCCGCGGCTACGACCGGCGGTTCTTCCTGCGCCTTGGGTTCCTCGGGCACGGTCTCTTTCTCGACAACTACGGGCTGTTCCTTCGGGGCCTCCGGTTCAGGGGTGGGCTCCTCGGGAATCTCCAGTTCAGTCACAGCCTTCTCGGCTTCGTCGGGGACACTTGTGTGGTCAACCTCAGCGGCCGAACTGCTCTTGATGTCGATCCTCCACCCGGTCAGTTTTGCTGCCAGGCGTGCGTTCTGGCCGCCACGGCCGATGGCGAGCGAGAGCTGCTTGTCAGGCACAATGACAGTTGCCGTTCGGAGGACTTCATCAAGGGAGATCTGGACGACTTGTGCAGGACTCAGAGAGTTCGCAATGAAGACTGTGGGGTCTTCATCCCACTCCACTACGTCTATCTTCTCGCCGTTGAGGTTATTGACGACACTCTGCAGGCGTATGCCGCGTGGTCCAAGACAAGAGCCCACAGGCTCGATGGATTCCTGGTGGCTTGAGACGGCCACCTTGCTCCTGTGTCCGGGATCACGGGCTACCGCGCGAATCTCGACGACTCCGCCATGTATCTCGGGAATCTCAATCTCAAAGAGCCGCCGGACCAGGTTCGGGTGGGTTCGCGAGAGCATCACCCTGGGGCCTCTGCCCTCCTGGCTTGCCTGCAGCAGATAGAACTTGAGTTGCTGACCAGCGTGATACCGCTCGCTGGGCAGTTGCTCGCTGAGCGGCAGTATCGCCTCTCTCCTGCCAAGGCTTACGTATACAGCATTGGGCTGAGCGAAGTGAACGGTGCCGGTCACGATCTCGCCCTCTTTGCCAACGAACTGCTCGAACGCAGCGTGGTGCTCTGCCTCCCTCAGGCGCTGAAGCACCACCTGGCGGGCAATCTGAGCGGCGATGCGGCCCGCCCCTGTGGGGGTGGATTCAATCTCGACGATGTCTCCACTCGTGGCATCTTTGCGAATCTTGCGTGCGTCGGCCTGCGATATCTCCTTGTCGGTGTCAGTCACAGGGTCTGCGACTGTCTTGACGAGGTACACCCGGATGTCCCCGCTGATTGTGTCGATCTTGACGGCCACGTCCTGTTCCGCCGAGAACACCTCCTTCTTGTATGCGGAAACAAGTGCGGCCTCTAGTGCATCGAGTATGACTTCCTTGGGAAGGTTACGCTCGGAGGACAGTTGGGTGATGGCTGCCATGAACTCCGTTTTCATCGTTGCTTCCTCCGGCCCGCCAAATACGCACACCAACAAAAAAGTGGGCTGAACCCACTTCTGCAGCGCGTATAGGGAGAAACACCTGTGAGTATAGCAAGAAATGGCCCGAAAACACAATCGATTGTTCCCGTGTTCGCGGTTCTGTCTTGCCCGGGCAGATGAGTGACACGTGAGACATGCAACGTTGCTATCGCCGGGTTATGAATATCTGTACGAGCGGACCCTCGAATACAGGCGTCTGGAGAGTCTGACGGGGCTATCGAAGAGGGTGAGACAGCGTCTGAAGCGGTTTGACCGCTACCACGCTCGTGGCGAAAACGCCGGGCTGACGTGCCGCCACTTCGGCAGTTCACCTCAGACGTTCTACCGCTGGAAGAGGCGCTACTCCGGGAGTCATCCGGGGAGTCCGGAGGGTCGGTGGTGTTGTCCCCTGCACGTGCGACAGCCTTGTTGTTCCGTGGAACTGGTTGAGACTGCGTGCGAACTGAGAGAGGAGTGCCTCCTCCGGGGCAGAGACAAGCTGGCGGCGCTGCCGCACGACAAGGACCATCGATGTTTGGCACCCACAGTCGGCAGGAGACCTCAGCGGCTCAGGGCGCTCGGGGTGTAGCGCGGGCCCGGTGGAGAACCACATAACCACTACAATAGAAGAGACGTGATGCGCCACCAGTGATTTGCACGAGTACAAGGCTTTGACAACGGCTCGCACATGGTGGTAAAGTGTCCGCTCGGGGTTTGCTGCGAAGCACAGGTTTCTCTTCAATATCGGATGGAGCCAGCT
>JAUVYD010000117.1 GCA_030603265.1 Dehalococcoidia bacterium | reverse complement strand
GTGGACTGGCTTCGCAGCCAACTCCACGGGAAGTGACCGAGTGCCGGGTCACGCCCGGGTCTCCGCAGCGAGTTGATATGAGTCCGGATTCCGACACAACGTGTCTCAGTATCCGAGTCCGGGGAGTCGTCCAGGGTGTCGGCTTCCGTCCATTCGTGTATCGCCTTGCGGCCAGTACCGGACTCTCCGGCTGGGTGAGGAATACGTCGGATGGAGTGCAGATCGAGGTGGAGGGTCCACCCAGAGCAACCGGGCTGTTCCTCCGCAAGCTGAGAGAGGACGCCCCCCCTCTGTCGCACATCGACGAGGTCACATCGGAGGAAGGTCCACCACGAGGATTCGCGCGGTTCGAGATACGAGAAAGCCTGTTTGAAGCGGGAAAGAGCCAGCTCGTCTCTCCTGACATCGCCACATGTCCGGCCTGCCTGGAAGAGTTGCTCGATGCCACCGACAGGCGCCACCGATACCCCTTCACGAACTGCACCAACTGCGGTCCGCGGTTCACGATTATCACGGACATGCCCTACGACCGCCCCAAAACGACCATGAGGTCGTTCACGATGTGCCCGGAATGCCAGGCCGAGTACGACGACCCGCTCGACAGGCGCTTCCACGCACAGCCAAACGCTTGTCCCGTATGCGGCCCGAGCCTCAGCCTGCTCGACGCACACGGTGCGACGGTCGAGTGCGTCGACCCGCTGGCGCAGACATCCACGCTCCTCAAGGAGGGCGCCATCGTAGCCATCAAAGGGCTCGGCGGTTTCCTCCTCGCGTGCGACGCAACGTCGCCGCAGGCAGTACGTCTTCTGCGCGAGCGCAAACAGAGACCTGCGAAGCCATTCGCAGTAATGGTGCCGGACATCGAGGTTGCAGCGCAGCACTGCGACATCTCTGAACAGGAGTCCTCCCTGCTCTCATCACCGGCCGCCCCGATCGTCCTTGCGCGATGGAAGGACAGTTCGTCAATATGCCATGAAGTCGCTCCCGGCCTGCTGTTCCTCGGACTGATGCTGCCGTACACGCCGCTTCATCACCTTCTGCTTCGGAACTGCGTTGTGCCTCTCGTCATGACCAGCGGAAACCTCAGCGAAGAGCCGATTGCAGCAGGCAACGAGGAGGCCCTGAGACGCCTCGCAGGCATCGCGGACTACTTCCTCCTGCACAACCGCCCCATCCACTCCAGGTATGACGACAGCGTGGCCATGGTCGTCGGTGGAACAGTCCAGGTGCTGCGCAGGGCACGTGGCTACGCCCCTAATCCCGTCGAACTCCCTTTCGAGGCGCCACGGGTACTGGCGACCGGTGCCCAGACGAAGAACACGTTCTGCCTCACGAGAGGGCATCACGCGTTCGTCTCCCAGCACATCGGCGACCTGGACAGCGTCGAGACGCTGGACCATTTCGAGGCAACAATACTGCTCTACACGAAGCTCTTCCGCGCCGAGCCCGAACTCGTGGCACATGACCTGCACCCGGATTACCTGTCCACGCGATACGCGCAGGACATGTCTCAACGCGGGCTCAGGACCTATGCGGTGCAGCACCACCATGCGCACATCGCCGCTTGCATGGTCGAGAACGGAGTGACAGCGCCCGTCATCGGGGTCGCCTTCGACGGCGCAGGCCTCGGAGCGGACGGGCATATCTGGGGAGGCGAGTTCCTGGTCTGCGACTTCGCGGCGTTCCGCAGAGTCGGCCACATCGAGTACCTGCCGCTCGCCGGCGGCGATGCGGCAACACTGCGGCCGTACCGCACAGCGGTCGGCTACATCATGACCCTGTTCGGCGACAGTGGGTTGGACCGTAGCCCCGTTCTCCTCGGCCGGCTCGCGGAGGGCGAGGGCAATGTCATCGCGAGGCAGGTAGCAAGCGGGCTCAACGCGCCGCTCTGCTCAAGCATGGGGAGGCTCTTTGACGCTGTGGCAGCCATTGCAGGCCTCCGCCACCGGGTTGCCTACGAAGGCCAGGCAGCAGTTGAGCTCGAGATGGCCGCCCATCGGCATGCCGGACCAGTCCCGACAGGCCGCTACGCGTTTCAGGCCGACAAGACCGACGGTACGCACGTCGTGAGAGTCGCGCCATTGCTATCCGCCGTATTGGACGATGTCCACGCCGGGCAGCCGACAAGCCTGGTAGCCGCGGCATTCCACGAGGCAGTTGCACAGATGACCGCCGACATGTGCAGTCGCATCGCAGCCGACAGCGGTATCCGGACCGTCGCGCTGAGCGGGGGCGTCTTCCAGAACAGGCTGCTGCTCGGCAGGATGAGGGCGCTCCTGGGCGAAGCGGGCCTCCAGGTGCTGCTGCACACCACACTGCCGTCCAACGACGGCTGCGTCTCGCTGGGGCAAGCGGTTGTCGCGGCACACTCCGCGTAGCCATTCACAGTCACGGATTCTTGTCCCGCGTTTGTACTCACGGTCCCTCGCAGGCTACAATGCCCTTCACTATGTGTCTTGCCATACCTGCGCGCATCACATCCATAGACGGCAATGATGCCGAGGCGGACATCGGCGGAGTGAGGAGGAAGATCGGCATCATGCTCACGCCACAGGTGCAGGTAGGTGATTACGTTCTCTTGCACACGGGGTTCTCAATAGGAATCGTGAACGCGACAGAGGCAGAGGAGACACTCGCGTTATTCAGGGAACTGGCGGAAGTCAGTGAGATTCGTTGACGAGTTCCACAACCCCGCGCTTGCCCAAAAGCTCGCACGGGCAATCGCGGGAATTTCCACAAAGCCCGTCCAATTCATGGAGTTCTGCGGCGGTCACACCCACGCCATCCTGCGACACGGCATTCGCGACCTCCTACCACCGACCGTAGTCATGCGGTCGGGCCCCGGCTGTCCGGTCTGTGTAACCTCAATGCGTGACATCGACAGGGCGATAGCTGTGGCCCGGACGCCGGGCACGATAGTGGCCACGTATGGAGACCTCGTGAGGGTGCCCGGAAGCCAAACCACCCTGGAACGAGCCAGAGCGACAGGAGCGGACGTGAGAGTGGTCTACTCCGCCAGTGACGCGCTCGAAGTTGCCGAGCAGAACCCCGACAGGCAGGTTGTCCTCCTTGGTATAGGCTTCGAGACGACCGCCCCAACCGTCGCCGCATCAGTCATCGAGGCCGACCGGAAGGAGCTCGCCAACTACCGGGTCCTGTCGCTGCTCAAGCTCACGCCTCCGGTGATGCGCGCTCTGCTCGACAGTGGAGAGACCAGCATCGACGGCATCGTCTGCCCCGGTCATGTAAGCGTCGTCATAGGCACACACCCATACGACTTCATCCCGCCGCGCTACCACGTAGGCTGCGTCGTGTCGGGCTTCGAGCCGCTCGACATACTACGCAGCATCCAGCTACTCGTAGAGCAGGCGGAACAGGGCACGCCATCCGTCGTGAACGCCTACCCGCGCGTCGTTCACGCCGACGGCAACCCGGTGGCGCTCGAGATGATGGCAAGGGTATTCGAACCATGCGACGCCGAGTGGCGCGGTATCGGCACAGTCCCGGCCAGCGGCCTGGCCCTGCAGCCCGAGTTTGAGCGGTTCGACGCCAACGCAGCCTTCGACGTCCAGGTGGAGACATCCCCGGAGCCGCCCGGCTGCCGCTGCGGCGACATACTGCGGGGAGCGGCAGAGCCGGCGGACTGCCCCCTGTTCGCACGAAGCTGCACCCCCGAGCACCCGGTCGGGCCCTGCATGGTTTCCAACGAAGGGGCCTGCGCCGCGCACTATCGATACTCCACCAGCGCATGACATACTGGGAACAGTTGAGTCGGTTCACGAAGGAGGATATGCTGCCAGATGAGCGAGATGAACGACTACAGCGGTGAGTTCAAGTCAGACCTGACGTTCAAGGATTTCTCTCCCGAGTTTCTCGGCAAACTTATCGAACTCTATGGCAAGCTCTATATTGCCATGGACGGATTCTGGTACCTCGGAGTCAAGGAGCACTTCGACAACGAGACTGCGTTGAAGGTCGACCTCTGGGCCTGGGACAAGGCCACGCGATATGAACTGAAGAGGTTGACTGCGCTGGCGGGCATACAGGGTGACGGCGTCGATGCCCTCCTCAAGCTGCTCCAGATAGTCCCCTGGATGCAGATCACCGAGCATGAGATCGAGATGGAATCGCCGAAAAGAGGCCTGCTCACGGTCACTCGCTGCGCCACACTGGAGGCACTTGAGCGCGAAGGCCAGGGCCGCGAGAAGGACATCTGCAGCACCGTCGACGCCGCAGTGCTCCGGAGCTACGCAGCGTTCTTCAACCCGAACATCAAGGTTGAACCTCTGTTCCTCCCTCCCCGGGAGGACAGGAAAGGCATCTGCTGCAAGTGGGAGTTCACCCTGAGTTGAGCGACAGCATGCAAGACGACGTCGTACTGCTCGCCCACGGCAGCGGGGGCACGATGAGTCGCGACCTCGTCGAGAAGCGACTGCTCCCCGGCATCGCCAACCCCATCCTGTCGCGTCTTGACGACTCCGCCGTTATCGAAACCCCGGGGCGCCTCGCCTTCACGACCGACAGCTACACCGTGGACCCATTGTTCTTCCCGGGGGGCGACATCGGACGGCTGGCAGTCAGCGGCACCATCAACGACCTCGCCATGGTCGGAGCGACACCGCTCTGTCTCAGCCTCGCACTCATAATCGAGGAGGGGCTGCCATTCAGCATCCTGGACCGCGTCATGCGCTCTGTCAGGGACACGTGCGCAGAGGCGCACGTGAATATCGTCACCGGCGACACGAAGGTAGTGAACCGGGGAAAAGCTGACAGGCTGTTCATCAACACATCCGGTCTGGGGGTCATCGCGAAGGGCCTGGACATCTCGGGAAGCCGCGCGCGCCCCGGAGACAAGATACTGGTCAGCGGAGTCATCGCGGAGCATGGCGTCGCAATCATGAGTTCACGAGAAGGGCTCTCCTTCTCCTCCGAGATACGAAGCGACTGCGCTCCTCTCAACGAGATGGTCAGTGCCATCCTGGAAGTGGCGGGCGAGTCCATTCACTCCCTCAGGGACCCTACGCGCGGTGGATTGGCAACGACGCTTAACGAACTGGCCAATCAGTCCGGCACGAGCTTCCTTATCCAGGAAGCCTCGATACCGCTGAGCGACAATGTGCGGGGCGCCTGTGAAATGCTCGGGCTCGACCCCCTCTACGTTGCCAACGAGGGCAAACTCGTTGCGGTCGTTAGCCCCGAGGGCGCGGAGAGAGTATTGAGCACGCTGCGGGATCACCCCCTCGGCCTGCACGCCACAGTCATCGGCGAGGTCGTCGAGGGCAGACCGGGCCGGGTGATGATGCGCACGCGCATCGGTCCAACCAGGCTCGTCGGAATGCTCACCGGCGAACTGCTACCCCGCATCTGCTGACCCTTCCCCTCTCCTGCCCGGGATGCAACCCCCTACCCATCATAGACTCATTGTCATGGCAGCTTTGC
>JAUVYD010000077.1 GCA_030603265.1 Dehalococcoidia bacterium | reverse complement strand
GCCTGCCTGAGCCGCCGGGCACAGCTCGCGTATCCTGCGCATGACGGTTGCCTGGCTGAATCGCGCCCCGAGATAGCTGTCCCGCAGGTCCGCATGGGCATCGAGCTGCAGGACGGACAGCCCGGGGTACCTCTCGAGAAGGGCCTGGACGGCTCCTATCGTTATGGTGTGTTCGCCGCCCAGCATGACAGGCACCTTGTCCCGGTCAAGCCAGCGGCCGATCTCGTCCTTGACGGCGGCAACCATGCGCTCGGGGCCACCGAGCTCGGGAGCGAGTTCGTCCACCGTGCAGATACCGGCGTGGGACACATCGGCATCGAGTTCGTGGTCGTACAGTTCCAACAGCCGGGAGCTGTCTATGATGCTGAACGGACCTTGACGAGTCCCGGGAAGCCATTCGGTAGTGGCCTCATAGGGCACGGGGATTACGACATAGCGACAGGTGGAGATATCAGTCGTGGACGAAGGAAGGCCGGCGAATGAGAAACCCGACTGTGGAATGTCTCCTTCAGGACCCATTGTACGTAAAACGTGAGGGGTTCTTGCTGTCCGGGCTCGAACGCGACCACTCGCGCTCGGCGAGGGATACGCGCCACTGCGTCAGCCGGAAGCGCTTCCGCAGGTCGTCGGCCGCGACGCTGGTGTCGAAATCCTTGCACGAGAACACATCTATGTTCACGTAGGACCGCTCCACGAAAGTGTGTATTGCTATGTGACTCTCAGCGAGAAAGACGAATCCTGAAATGCCCCACTCCTCCGGCTCGCAGTCTGTGAATCGGATGATGTGCGGATCCGATATCCGTGTCATCCCGATCTTAGACGGATAGTCGGTCAGCAGTTCTCGAAGGAACTCCTCATTCTGGAGGAGGTCCTTGTTTTCAGAGTATCCATCCATCAATAGTTGCATAGAGATTCCTCAAAGGCATGAAGGTCAGTAGCTGTCGACGCATGCGGCATGCGTGGGCCCGGCATGCCATCGACGACGCTACGGTTTGACAGAAACCCCACCCAGGTACTGGTCGACAATTGCCATTGCACAGTACTTGCCGCACATGCTGCACGCGCGCTCGCTTGTAGGAGTCTTGGCGTGCCCTTTGCGTGAAAGCTCCGGCACCAGGGCAAGGTCGGCTTGAGTGGCCCAGTCAAGGTCCTTTCGGGCTTTGGACATCTTCTTGTCCCACTCAAGAGCCCCGGGAACACCCTTGACTATGTCCGCTGCGTGGGCGGCAATCATGGACGCAATAACGCCATCGCGAACATCGTCCTCGTCCGGCAGAGAAAGGTGCTCCGACGGGGTGACGTAGCAGAGGAAATCCGCGCCGGCGCCTGCGGCTATTGCCCCACCGATAGCACCCGTGATGTGATCATAGCCTGCGCCGATATCGGTCACCAGCGGTCCAAGAACAGAGAAGGGGGCGCCCTGGCACAGCGTCTTCTGCATCTGCACGTTGGCCACTATCTGGTCCAGCGGTATGTGGCCGGGCCCTTCCACGAACACCTGTACGTCGGCGGCGCGTGCTCTCTGGACCAACTCGCCGAGGATAATCAGTTCCTGGAATTGCGCCCTGTCGCTCGCATCCACAATGGAGCCGGGCCGCAATCCATCTCCCAGGCTGAGAGCAAAATCGTAGGTCCGGGCGAGTTCGAGAAGTCGGTCGAAGTACTCGTAGAAAGGGTTCTCACGCTCATTGTGCAGGATCCACCCTGTGAGAAACGCTCCGCCGCGCGAGACTATGTTGGTGAGTCTGCCCTGGCTTCGCAGACGCTCGATTGCTGACGCGGTCACGCCACAGTGGATGGTCATGAAGTCGACGCCGTCCTTCGCGTGTGTCTCCACCGCGTCGAACAGGTCATCCGGGGTCAAGTCCACAATGGACCCCCGGCTCTCGATTGCCTGAATGGCTGCCTGATAGATGGGTACCGTCCCGAAGGGCACGGTGCATTCGGGGACAAGCATACGGCGAATCGCACCGATATCTCCACCGGTGCTCAGGTCCATCACAGAGTCCGCGCCGCAGTCCACCGCAATGCGTAGTTTGCGCAGTTCTGTGTTGGCGTCAGAGAAGTCGGACGAGGTCCCAATATTGGCGTTGACCTTAGTACGAAGGCCCTTGCCTATGCCTCGGGGTTCAAGGGAGTAGTGGAGTGGGTTGGAGGGAATGACGATGGTGCCGTCGAGGAGGCCGGACAGTACTGACTCTACAGTGACACGTTCCGCGTGAGCGACGTGTTCCGCCTCCGGCGTGGAGGTACCTTTTCTGGCACGTTCGATAAGAGTCATGCTAACGGAATCGCTGAGAGCCTGCATCTCCCCACCGCCGCGACGGCAAAATTTAGCACACCTGACGTACGAATGCAAACGAGTCGGCCGGTCGGCGCAGGCCTTGTCACATGTGGTCGGGAGCTGGGACACCCATCAGGCCCAGCGTCCTCGCAAGTACTACCTTGGCGGCGTTGACGAGGCTCAGTCGAGCCTGCGTCAGTTGAGTGTCGTCTGTCAGGACCCTGCACTGTTTGTAGAACGCATGGAACGCGGTTGCGAGTTCCTGGGCGTAATAGGGGAGGTGGTGTGGCTCAAGTGTACGAGCGACTTCATCCACGACTTCAGGGAGGCGGGAGAGCACCCGCAGAAGTGCAAGCTCGGCCTCGTCGTTGAGCAAGCCTGTGTCAGGTGTTTCTTCGATGATACCCTGGTCCTGCGCGTTCTTCAGGATGCTCGCTATGCGGGCGTGCGCGTACTGGACGTAGTACACGGGATTGTCCGCAGACTGCCGTTTGGCCATCTCGATATCGAAGTCCATCTGGCTGTCAGGGGAGCGCGACAGGAAGATGTAGCGGCACGCAGCGACCCCGACTTCATCCATCAACTCACGGAGGGAGATGACGTCGCCGCTCCGCTTTGAAGCCCTCACGATTTCCTGTCCCCGCCGCAGCGTCACTAACTGGCAGGTGAGGACCGTCAACTGCTCAGGGTCTTTGCCCAGAGTCTTCACGACGGCCTTCATCCTCGGAATATGCCCCTGGTGGTCGGCGCCCCAGATATCAATGACCCGGTCAAACCCTCGTCGCACAAACTTGTTGTAGTGATACCCGGCGTCGGACGCGAAATACGTCGGGCTGCCGTCGCTGCGAACCAGGACGTTGTCCTTGTCCTCGCCAAGCAGACTGGACTCAAACCAGACTGCGCCCTCGCGTTCCGCGATGTATCCACCATCGCGCATGAGACTCATCGCCTCTGCATAGTCGCCATTCTCGTAGAGGGATTTCTCGCTGAACCATTGGTCGAATTCCACATTCAGAGCGGCGAGGTCCTTCCGGATGCCGTCCGTGAGTATGGCGGTGCCGATGTCGGACAACCCCTGAATCCCTTCTTCCTCCGGCATATCCGCGAAACGGCGCCCGTGAGCGTCGACTATGGAGCGGGCCACTTCGATAACGTAGTCACCCAGGTAGCCGTCAGCCGGCATCTGCACATCGTCGCCAAGAGCCTGGAGATAACGGGCGTAGAGCGACTTGCCGAAGGTGCGAATCTGATTGCCTGTGTCGTTCAGGTAGTATTCGCGCTGCACCTCGTAACCGGCGGCTTCGAGCACATTCGCAAGCGTGCTGCCTAGCACTGCGCCCCGGCCATGGCCGACATGAAGAGGGCCGGTCGGGTTCGCGCTGACGAACTCCACCTGCACGCTCTTGCCGGCGCCTACAGTGACGTTTCCGTATGTATCGGCAGCGTTCAGAATCGTGGGGATCAACTCGACGAGCCAGTCCCTTTTCACTGCGAAGTTGATGAAACCCGGGGCAGCGACGCTGACAGATGCGATTTCGCCTATGGGCTCAAGCCGGCGTACGATGATATGGGCGAGTTGGAGCGGACTCACCCGCACGGAGCGGGCAAGTTTCAACGCGATTCCGGACGCGAAGTCACCGTGTGCGGGGTCTTGAGGGCGTTCGATGACCACTTCCGGCAGCGTGGTGAACGTGATGTCACCGCTCTCCTGAGCGCTGTGAATAGCGTCTCGCAGGCTCTCCGCCAGCTTCAATCTTAGCATCGTGTCCTAACTCCACTCTACGTTGTCGCGCCAGAGCTCCGCCACTCTTTCTCTGACGCCAGTGTATTCGGCTGCGCTGTCGAAGCGGCTATCACCAATCAGCCGCAAAGCCTCGCTGCGTGCTGCCTCCAGCATTGACAGGTCTGTAAGTGTAGCAATTCTGAGTTCCGGCAGGCCAGTCTGCTGAGTTCCGAGGAAGTCCCCGGGCCCTCGTAGTTCCAAGTCGTGCCGGGCGAGGTCGAACCCATTCTGCGTGGCTGCCACAACTCGCAGGCGTTCACGGGTGGCACGGGAAGGGGTGTCAGACACCAGTATGCAGTAGCTCCTCTCGGAGCTGCGGCGCACCCGGCCGCGTAGCTGGTGCAGTTGCGACAGGCCGAAACGTTCGGCCCCGAGTATTATCATCACTGTCGCGTTGGGCACATCGACGCCTACTTCAACGACTGTTGTGCTGACAAGGATGTCGATGGATGCGTCGCGAAAGCTCCGCATGACCTCGTCTTTCTGCCTGGACGCAAGCGCACCGTGCAGCAGACCGAGTCGCAAGTCAGGAAACACAACCTCGCGCAGGCGCCGGTACTCCTCCGTAGCGGCTCTTGCCTCCAGCTTGGGCGATTCACTTATGAGGGGGCAGATGACATAAGCCTGTCGACCCTCGTGTATCTGGCTTCTCAGGAAGGGGTACAGACGGTCCAGCTGTGAAGAGGAAATGACGCGGGTGACGGTTTCCTGGCGGCCCGGAGGAAGCTTGTCTATGACCGAGAGGTCCAGGTCACCGTAGACGGCGAGCGCCAGACTTCTCGGAATCGGGGTCGCAGTCATTACAAGTACGTGCGGATTGAATCCTTTCTGGCGTAGTCCACCGCGTTGCAGCACTCCGAAACGGTGTTGCTCGTCCACGATGGCAAGGCCGAGCCTCTTGAACGTCACCTCGCGCTGAATCAGTGCCTGGGTTCCAACCACTATGTCCACGTCGCCGCTGGCGAGCTGAGCGTGTACGCGACGGCGGTTGGCCGCTGTGAGACTACCGGTGAGCAAGGCGAGTGTTGTTTGACGCCCTTCCACGCCGCCAATCGTGCGGATGGGATCGTGGAGCGACTCTAGTGCAGGGTGGGGGGCTGACGGCGTGGTGTCGCCGTTGTGATGTCCTTCGCTGTCTCGCAGGAGCAACTCGATGGTCCTGTAGTGTTGCTCTGCGAGCACCTCCGTCGGGGCCATCAACGCTCCCTGCAGGCCGTTGGTCACTGCCATGAGAAGAGCCGCCAGCGCCACCACGGTCTTGCCGCTGCCCACCTCTCCCTGCAGAAGTCGCGACATCGCCATCGGGCGAGCGACATCGTGCGCAATCTCACCCAGGACTCTCTGTTGGGCGTCAGTCAAGGTATAGGGAAGGTTCCGTGTGTACGCATCGAGAAACGAGCGGTCGATTGTCAGGGGGATTCCCGGCTGACTGTTCTGCCAGTATCGCTTTGTCATCAGCAACCCGAGTTGGAGCGACAGCAGTTCGTCGAAGGTTAGCCGCTGCCTTGCCATGGCAGCGCGCTCGAGGTTGGAAGGGAAATGAGCCTCGTGCACGGCATCAGGCAGCGACATGAGCCGCTGACGCGCCGCTATCTCCGCCGGCAGGTACTCCACAAGGTCGAGCGCACACCGCTCAAGGGCCTCGACCATCCACTTCCGCATTTGACGTGCCGACAGTCCGCTGGTGAGCGGGTAGACGGGTACCAGCCGCCCGGTGTGTATCCCTGCGGAGTCCACGGGTTCCCACTCGGGTGACTCAATGACCTTCTCGGTGCGGAACAGGTGAACGGCGCCACTGACAACGATCTCCCTGTTTGCAGGCAGGTTCCGGGCAATCCATGGTTGGTTGAACCAGAGTATCCTCACCATTCCAGACTCGTCGCGGAGATACGCTTCCGTGCCCTGCCTGCCTCCGAAGAGTCTCAGCCGAACCCGTACCACCGTGCCGATGACTGTCTGTTCCCTGTCTATCTCGAGCTCAGAAACGCTCCTGATCTGCGTGTAGTCGAGATATCGCCGCGGCAGGAGATAGACGAAGTCGACAATCGTCGAAACACCAAGGCGGGCAAGGTTGGCTGCGGTCTTTGTGGACACTCCTCGCAAGGCGGTAATCGGTGTGCGAGACCGCCCTGGGAGAATGGTGGAGCGGTCGTCGGGACCCTCTGACCGCACACCACTCGACGTGAGCGATGATGCTGCGACCCGGTCGGCGCGGACTCGCCGCTGTGCTGGTACAGCACCTGGTCTGTCGGGTCCGGGCTGTGGGTCAATAGCCTGCATGGTTGCCTGTACCCAGGTTGTCCTCTGTGGCCTCTGCCATCCTCGATAGCCCATCCGGTCATTCCGAACTGACCGTAACTGGCGTGTCACTTCTGGTGGAAGGGAGGAGGCGTGTTCATCGAGCAGGATGGCGGCGTATGCGTCGACTCCTCCGACAACCGCCGAATCAGCGAAGCCCTTGGCAGCCTCGAGAACGAGGACCTTGCGCAGCGACTCTATGACTTGTATATCTTCCACAGCAGCGTGCCGGTTTTCGAAACTGCGATGGTGTGTGGGCTCGGACGGAATCGGTCTACGCCATTTCCTGTGGGAGCGACACCGCGGGTGGTGAGGTCCATCTGAGGGCGCCTGACGTACGGAGAGGGCACTCCGCGGTGTGGGGTCAGGCTATTCGATGGAGATGATGAAGTCGTAATGCGGCTGGCCGCCATCGACCAGTTCAACTTCGATACGATAGCGGGCACGTATTCCGCTTGCGACGTCTTCCGCTGTAGCAGAGTCAACCTCCACGCCCGAGTACAGGGTAACCAGTTCAGCGTCCGATGCACCGGACTTCTCCAGGGCCTCCAGCACGACCTCGTTGAGGACGTCGCCGGCAGCAATGAGTTCCTTGTCGTTTCTGATTGCGATGAACTGCCCTTTGTGCACCTTCACGCCGCCCATCTGAGTCCTGCGCACGGCGCGAGTAATCTCCACCGTTGTCACCGATTGGAGGGCTTCGGTCATGGCCAGTGTGTTCTTGTCAACGGCGAGGTCGTAATTGAATGCCAGGAGCGCGGCAACGCCCTGTGGTATCGTCCTGCTGGGGACAACGCTCACCCGTTTCGAGCTGACGCCCTGAACTTGCGATGCCGTC
>JAUVYD010000247.1 GCA_030603265.1 Dehalococcoidia bacterium | reverse complement strand
CTCCAGGTAGCGCAGGGCTGTGACCAGTTCGTCCAACTCCTGTGTGGTCATGGTCAGTATCATCTCGTCGTCCTCGGCCATCGCGGCGTAGCGGTCGCCCCTGCAGGGAAGGCCGATCTGGCTGCGTCCGTTGAGCAGCGTAGGTACGATGCCATAGACACAGGCTGCATGACTGGACACATCGCAGGTCAAGTTGTGGCCGTCCTTGTACTCCCGTCCGAGCAGCAGCATGCTGAGCTGTGCCGGCAGGCAGTAGAAGGTGACGACGTCGGGCTCGAACGGTGTGCTGATGAGTGGGGCGGACAGCACACCGGTGTAGAGGCCCGTCGGCAGTTTGGGCAGCTCTTCCGCGTAGACCCTGCCCGCCTCCGGGGAGGAGACGTCCCTGGGATAGCGGTTGTTGCCCTCCATGAAGTATTCCGTAGGCTCTTGCAGACCGAACCCCATGACCGGCTCAGGGCACCACATGTCCTCCAGCAGCGTGGCCATGGGCGTGCCGTCGCGGCGGGATATCTGGAATGCCTGGCAGAGCGAAAGATGGTGGCCGAGGTCTCTCATCGGGCGTGTGAGCCCGTCGGGCACTTCCTCTCCCTTACGGAGAAGCCGGATGGCGAGCGGGTAGGTCTTCAGCCTCAGCCTTCGCTCGAGTTCCTCGCCGTACTGGTGGTATGTCGACAGTGCTGTCATTGTCCCTCCCCTAGTGTAGTGTCGTGAATAATAGCCTGTTGTTGGAGACACGTGTCAATAGCGGCGGAGGACCAGGGCGTGCCTGCAGTGTCAGGGTCATTCGAGAAGGCAGGCGAAGTCGACTGCGGTCAATCGGCTTTTTGCCGGCTCGTGGCAGGATGCCCGCCGGAAGCACCTGGAAGGAGGCATCGGAGCACGTGGTTGCCCGGCATCTAGCCCTCGGGACGGGCTACGTAGATGTCTGCTTCCAGCATCTCCTCGGAGTGGAAAAAATGATGCGTGAAGTACAGGTTGCCGGCCCGATCCAGTGATGCCTCACCAGCGAACTGCGATACGATGAGCTCCGGTTCCTGCCACCCATCCGGCCCCATGCGCGAACGGTAGAGCGCAGGCGTGCCCATGTACGTGCGGGTGAGCCACAGTTCGTTGCCATCTTCGGCCACAAACGGATAGCCGTCCATCTCCGGAGTGTTGACCGGTTCGACATTCTGTGGTGTACTCCATCCATCGCCCTCGCGTTCAATCACCCATATGTCCATTCCGCCCTGCCCGCCCGGCAGGTCCGAGTGGTAGTACATCGATTGGCCGTCCGCCGTGATGTGCATCTCGCCGACCAGGTGGTCGATGTTCACCTGCTCTCCGGCGTTCTTCCAGTTGCGCCACTGGTCTTCGCGGCGCTCGGCTGTCCAGATGTCGACGCCGCGGTAGTTGTCCTCCCTCGCGGAGCAGAACCACATGCTGTCCGCCTGAGCGAACACGCATCCGTCGAGCGCCAACTCTCCCTGGTTCTGCAGTGGCACTCGCTGCACTTCTGCCCACGTGTCGCCCTGCTTCGTGCTCACGTATATGCCTGTCACTCCATCGATGAGTTGCCTCTCGGGCGGTATGCGTACATCGGGCGTGAAGAAGAAGTACAGTGCCTCGCCGTCAGGTGTCACGAATGCGGAGTCCTCGGCTCCCGCCGTATTCACGCCTCCTGTGACCGGCTCGGGCTGGAGGAATTCGGGGGCATGGAGAATCGGCGGATGTTCATCCGTGGCGGGAGTGACCTTCCGGATGTCAGACGGAATTGCGTCCTGTCGAGGAACCGTGGCGATAGTCGCCGGGGACTGTGGTGTGCCGCACGATAGGGCCACGACCATCAGGCACGTGAGTCCCAGACACAATGGTGTCCCGACCGAGTGCTGTGGGGGCACCGCTCCTCGCCACTTCAACGGGGCGTGCTCTTGCTCCATCGCACCTGCTTTTCTCATCATACCACGTGGGATTCTGGTTGGGTGGGGGGACGTGTTGCGTCAAATGAAACTGTTACCCAACGACACTCACTTGCCTCATAAATGCGGTTACCGAAGCCTCCTTTGCACGGGGTCTATCGGCCATGGTCCAGAGCTGGTCCAGCGCCCGGTCGAGTTGGGTCCTTAGCAGGG
>JAUVYD010000085.1 GCA_030603265.1 Dehalococcoidia bacterium | reverse complement strand
GCCTGGATGCGAACCGAGTGGACACTGAAGAGAGCGTTGCGCGCACGCCAGTTCTGGCTTCTCCTCGCCGCCGACTTCTTTCTCATGGGTCTTGCCCAACAGATACTCATCGCACACAGTGTGTACTTCTTCAGAGACATAGGCTTCCCACCCCAGTCGGCAGCCACCACCTTCAGTTTCCTCGGAATCGGCCTCACAATCGGCTACCTGTTCGCGTACCTTTCCGACAGGATCGGGCGCGAGCGCGTCATGATTCCGGGCTGTCTCCTGGCCGCAGCCAGCACAACGCTTCTCCTCCTGATAAACGACCCCTCGCAGCTCTGGCTCGCCTTCGGGTGCATGTTCGCCAGCGGCCTCGGATTGGGAGCAACCATCACGACTTTCTTCGCAACCATAGCCGACCTCTTTCAGGGCCGGCACTACGGCGCCATACAGGGAATGATGACCCTCGGCTTCTCGCTCGGCGGCGCGTTCAGTCCCTGGTTCGCGGGGTACCTGCATGACGTCACCGGCAGCTACTTCACAGCCATTGTTGTCGTGATATCGGCGCTCGTCATCGGCGCAGTTCTCCTCGCTCTGGTGGCGCCATCCAGACTCAGACCTGTGGCCGGCATGCATCGGGTTACGTCAGGCAATGCGCGGGGTGTGGCGTGAGCAGGCCCAGGCTGTACTACGGATGGGTGGTGCTGGCGGTGGGGTTCACCGTCACGCTCCTCGGCTATGCGATGCGCAACACCTTCACCGTCTTCTACCCGGTCATCGTCCAGGACTTCGGCTGGACGAGAGGCGCCACGGCCATCATGTACTCGCTGACGTTGCTGTGCTATGGCTTCGTCGCCCCTGCGGTGGGCGGGCTGGTTGACCGCTTCAATCCGAAGTTCATACTCGCGGCAGGTGGCCTCATCGTCGGCTCAGGCATCGCCCTCTGCAGCCTCGCCACTGAGACATGGCATTTCTATCTCCTGTACGGCGTGATGGTCGCGGTCGGCCTCAGTCTCATCGGCATCACACCATTGAGCACCATCATCACGAACTGGTTCCCACGGAGAAGAGGTTTCGTCTTCGGCCTCCTTGGGGCCGGCTTCGGCGTGAGTCTCGTCTCGGCGCCGGTCTTCCAGTATCTCATCTCCAGCTTCGGCTGGCAGACGGCATACGTCATACTCGGCGCTGCCGCCGTAGTGATAATCGTGCCGCTCTGCCTTGCATTCATGCGGCGCAGCCCCAGCCGGCATGCACCTCCCAACGCCGAGCCAGCAGGCGGCGACGGGCCTGAACTCACGGTGCAACAGGACCAGCCAGACGTCACTGCGCGTGACTGGACCCTACGGTCAGCGCTCCAAACCAACACCTTTCGCATCTTCCTGATTATCTCGTTCTGCAACATGGGCGTGGGGCCGCACATACTCCTCGCCCATCAGGTCTACTTCCTTCAGGACATGGGGTACACGCCCATGGCGGCGGCGACTATGTTCAGCGTCTTCGGCGCATCCTTCGTAGCGGGCAACGTCTCCAGTTCCTTCTCGGACCGCTTCGGCAGGACGTACATCTTTATGGCGGGCTGTCTCCTCACCTCGACCGGAGTCGTCCTCCTCATGCTGTCGCAGAACATCCCGAGCGTCGTCATCCCCGTGGTGTTCGCCATTTGCGCCGGCTACGGGCTGGGCCTCGCGCCACCGACGGGCTACGCCGCTGTGGCCGACCGCTTCCACGGAAGGCACTACGGCTCCATACAGGGAACCATGATTCTGGCGTGCTCGCTCGGAGGGGCCATCGGACCGTGGGTCGGCGGCGTGCTGCACGATGTGAGCGGCAGCTACCAGAGTGCGCTCGCGATAGTGGTCTGCGTCCTTATGACCGGAGCCCTGCTCATGTGGCTCATCCAGCCGGGACGGGGAGACGTCCATGCCTGACTCCACGGGTTCACGCGCCGACCGCGCCTCTCACTCGACACTCGAGCTAGGCAGCCATGCACCAGGCTTCAGAGCCGGGTTCCAATTCAGTCGTCACCAGGAGCACCGCACGCCATGAGATTTCCCCGCATCTCCTACAAGTGGGTTGTCCTAGCCGTCGGCTTCACCATCATGCTCCTGGGCTACGCCGTACGGAATACCTTCACCGTCTTCTACCCGGTCATCGTCGATGACTTCGGGTGGGCCCGTGGCAACACGGCAATGATGTACTCGCTCACTATGCTGTGCTACGGAATTGTGGCTCCCGTGGCAGGAGGCCTTGTAGACAGGTTCAACCCGAAGCTCGTTCTTTCGATCGGCGGCCTGGTAGTTGGTGGTGGCATCGCACTCTGTGGACTCGCTACACAGGCCTGGCACTTCTACATCCTGTACGGGGCAATGGTCGCAATCGGACTGAGTCTTATGGGCTTCACTCCGCTAAGCGCCATCATCACTCACTGGTTCCCGCGCCGGAAGGGGCTCGTATTCGGTCTCCTGGGAGCCGGCTTCGGGGTGAGTCTCATATCTGCGCCCGTATTCCAGTGCCTCGTGTCACAGTATGGTTGGAGGCTTTCATACGGCATCATCGGTGCGGCCGCGGTACTGATAATCGTGCCGCTCTGCCTTGCGTTCATGCGGCGCAGCCCCAAGCAATATGCACCTCCCAACACCGGGTCGGCGGGCGGCGATGGGCCGGAACTCACGGTGCAGCAGGAAGAGCCAGGCCTCGTTGCGCCTGACTGGACTCTGCGAGCAGCACTCCGAACCAGGACCTTCCGCATTCTCCTCGTCATCGCGTTCTGCAACATGGGCCTCGCACAGCAGATTACTATCGCCCACCAGGTGTACCTTCTCCAGGATATGGGCTATGGACCGATGGTCGCCGCGACCATCTTCAGCATCTACGGCGCCTCGTTTACTGCCGGGACCCTGTCCAGTTCACTGTCAGACCATATCGGCAGGGCGCAGGTGTTCACGCCCGCCACTCTACTCGCCGCCGCCGCAGTACTGCTGCTCTTCCTGGCAGACCAGGGAGCGGGCATGCTGCTGCCCGTGCTCTTTGCGATTGCTGCCGGATACGGGCTGGGCATTTCGCCTCCGACCTTCTTCGCATCCATCGCCGACCGCTTCCACGGCAGCCACTACGGCGCCATACAGGGCACAGTGATTCTGGCCTGCTCCCTCGGTGGCACTCTCGGACCATGGCTCGGGGGCTTCCTGCACGACATCACCGGCAGCTACCAGAGCACGCTCATAGTCGTCCAGGTATTCCTCGTCGTCTCGGCCGTCCTGATGTGGCTCATCAAGCCAGGGCATGCCACCAATCCCCACTGAAGGCTTACAAGGCCACCATACCAGACCGAGAAGACCATTCGTGGTGATTGTTGACACCCGCATAGTGCGTCTATAAGCTTCGCGACAGAGCCAGTTCCACGCGTCATGCGCCACCAGGAGGAACAGACACCAGATGCAGTACAGGAAGATCGGCAGGACGGGCCTCAAAGTCTCGCAAATCTGTCTGGGCACGATGACATTCGGCGACCAGGTCGGCGAGGCAGAGGCCATCTCCATGACACAGTCTGCAATCGAACGCGGTGTCAACTTCATTGACACCGCCAACATGTACGTCAAGGGCCGTTCCGAGGAAATCGTGGGCAAGGCCATCAAGGGACAGAGGGAGGACGTCGTGCTTGCCACAAAGGTGGGCAGTCCTGTGGGGGCCGGCCCGAACGATGTCGGACTCT
This sequence comes from Dehalococcoidia bacterium, assembly GCA_030603265.1. Lineage (GTDB taxonomy): Bacteria > Chloroflexota > Dehalococcoidia > GIF9 > AB-539-J10 > SKVJ01. The sequence goes on along the minus strand of JAUVYD010000085.1, from coordinate 3,114 downwards.
CCCGCAAGCACATCATGCGTGCCGTTGAGGACAGCCTCCGCCGACTCGACACCGACTACATCGACCTGTACTACGTACATCTGCCGGACTACACGACGCCCATCGAGGAGACGCTGCGCGCACTGGACGACCTCGTACACCAGGGAAAGGTGCGCTATCTCGCCTGCTCCAATTTCCGCGCATGGCAGCTCTGCAAGGCGCTCTGGGTCAGCGATGCCCATAACCTTGCCCGCTTCGAGTGCATGCAGCCACCATACAACCTGCTGACACGCGACATCGAGTACGAGCTGCTCCCGCTCTGCGCCACCGAGGGCCTGGGAGTATGCGTCTACAATCCCCTCGCAGGCGGCCTCCTCACCGGCAAGCACGACCCCTCAAAGCCACCTGCGGCCGGGACGCGCTTCTCCAATGACACCATGGGGAAGATGTACTACGATCGGTACTGGAACGAGACCAACTTCAAGGCCGTCGAGCATTTCAGAACCGTCGCCTCTGAGAGCGATAGAGACATGGTCCAGTTCGCACTTGCCTGGATTCTCAGCAGGCCCGAGGTGACATCAATCATCGTCGGCGCGACGTCTATGAGGCACATCGAGCACAACATCGCAGCGACCGAACTGCAGCTCACAGCCGAGGAACTCGCGGCGTGTGACGAACTCTGGCACGACCTGAGGCCGCTGCGCTTCTTCTACGGGCGGTAGCAGTCACGCGCACGGACACGGAATCCAACCGGCGAACGAGGGAACAGATGAAGTACGGCATCTGCAGCGACACATTCCCGGGATGGAACGTTGATGAGATATTCGGTTTTGCGAAGAAGACAGGCTATGACGCGGTTGAGCTGGCGTCCTACTCGTTCTGCAACAGCATAGCCGACGTTACGGCGCCGGAGCGCCAGCAGATGCGGGCATGGGCCGACGCAGCCGACATCGAGATTGCCGGGCTGCACGCGCTGTTCACCCCCATTCCCGGACTCCAGCCGCTCTACAACTGTCCGGCCGGACTCCAGATGAACAGCCTCGACCCGGGGATTCGCCTCCGGACGAAGGACTATCTCAAGGAGCTCATCCGCTTCTGCGGTGAGGTCGGAGGTCGCAATATCGTCCTCGGGTCAGCCTCCGCACGAAGCATGCCGGAAGGTATGCCCCATGAAGAGGGCTGGCGAAACTCCCGCGATATGCTGCGAGAGTGCGCGGAGTTCGCAGCCGCGTACGACGTGGTGCTTAGCCTGGAACCCATACATGCTGCACTCACCAACTTCATCAACACACCGGACCAGGCAATGAGGATGGTCAGGGACGTCGACCACCCGAACCTGATGTGGATGCTGGACTGTTTCGGCGCCTACCACCAGGGAGTGGACATGCCGAAGGCAGTCAGAGCGCACGGGAAGTACCTCGCCCACGTCCACATGAACGACGACAACAAGAGTTGGCCGGGAACCGGCCGGGTTGATTTCCCCGCCCTGGCCAGTGCGCTCAAGGACATAGGCTACTCCGGCTATCTGTCCGTCGAGGTCTTCGACCTGAGTCCGGACCCTGAGACCATCGCCAGGAAGGCCCTCCCTTACGTGCGGGGGCTTTTCGAGTAGCACTTCCAACCCGGGCATCCCAGTGAATGCTGCCGTGAGGCAGGAATCCTCGCAGGACGTGTTTGAAACGTGGACATGCACCCGTCGCTATTCAGTCAGCCTGACAGGTCTGAGAGTCAAGACCGGGCGCGGACGCAAGCAAGGGTGCCGCTTGCCGCCCGCCTCAGGCCACAGTCCTTCGACGAGTTTGTCGGCCAGCAGCACCTCGTAGGTGAAGGCAGACTGCTACGACGCAGCATCGACGCCGACAACCTGCCCTCAATCGTGCTTTGGGGCCCGCCCGGCACCGGCAAGACGACGCTCGCGCGAATAATCGCGCGCTGCACCAAGTCCCATTTCGCCCCGATGAGCGCCGTAACCGCGGGCGTCGCTGACCTGCGCAGAGTCGTCGACGAGGCCAGGAAACGTCTCGCCTTCTCGAGTCAGCGCACGATACTCTTCATCGACGAGATACACCGGTTCAACAAGGCACAGCAGGACGCCATTCTGCCCCACGTCGAGGACGGAACGGTTACTCTCATCGGAGCAACGACAGAGAACCCATCCTTCGAGGTCATCTCCCCTCTGCTCTCCAGGGCTCGCACATTCAAGCTCGACCCTCTCGAGAAGGACGACCTCAAAGCCATCCTCTCACGAGCACTTTCGGATGACGAGCGAGGGTTGGGACAGCTCAACGTCGACCTTGCCGCCGACGCTCTCGAACAGCTCGTCTCAGTGGCGAGCGGGGACGCCCGAATCGTACTCAATGCACTGGAGCTTGCAGCCCTGGCGACTCCCCCCGATGATAGCGGTCGCCGCAATGTCACCGTTGAAGCGGTCGCAGAGGCTCTGCAGCATCGGACGTTGCTCTATGACAAGGCGGGCGACCAGCACTACGACATCATTTCGGCCCTCCACAAGTCCCTCAGGGACTCCGACCCTGACGCGGGTCTCTACTGGCTGGGCAGGATGCTGGAAGCAGGCGAGGACCCTCTCTACATCGCTCGACGCCTGGTACGCTTTGCATCGGAGGACGTGGGAATGGCTGACCCACAGGCACTGGTCATCTGCATGGCAGCACAGCAGGCCGTCCATTTCATCGGCCTGCCCGAGGGCAGCCTCGCTCTCGCACAGGCAGCCGTCTACCTCGCAACGGCCCTCAAGAGCAACTCACTCGAAGCCGGCTACTCCGCAGTGCAGGATGACATCCGCAGAGGACCCAATGAATCCGTCCCCCTGCACCTCAGGAACCCCGTCACCAAGCTTATGCGTGAGATGGACTATGGCAAGGGCTACAAGTACGCTCACAATTATGAAGGGCACTACGTTCAGCAGGAGCACCTTCCGCCCGGGCTCAGAGGGAAGAGATACTACGTTCCGGGCGACCAGGGCTACGAGAAGGATGTGGCCTCGCGCCTTGAACAATGGCGGGACTCACTGCGGTCCCGCAAACAGGTGACGCCGGACGAATCCGCACAGCACGAGGGCTAGCCCACGCCCTGGCATCAATCCATCGTATGGCCCCGGTCCACTGCTGCGCGTCT
>JAUVYD010000232.1 GCA_030603265.1 Dehalococcoidia bacterium | reverse complement strand
CGGGCGGACACAGAGGTCCGCCCCTACGAGAAACCGGGCAATTGCACCTTGCCGGCAACCGACAGGACAGGCGACGCATGCATCGCCCCTGCGGTTACGATTGGGTCCTTGGTCACCTGCCTCTCCTGCTCCTTTGCGTTCAGCGTCATCATCTCCTCTATGCGGACATCTTCGCTGAACAGTCAGGAGAGGACAGAATCGTAGACCATCGACGGAAGCACAGGAGACTGCCGTTCGGCAGAATCACTTGTAGAGCACGAGGGAGAATGCCGTCTTGATGCCGTCGATGTTCGTGTTTGTCAGGACGACCAGAGAGAACCTTCCGCTGGAACGGAGCTGGCGCGCGTAGGCAAAGACCGCGTTCTCGTCGGCTCCCCAGCCGGTGACGTCCACCACTGAGCCGCCATGGTTGAGCACGTCGAGGTCGATGCCGGCGGGTGTCTTGTGTACCTCGCCAAGGTCGCCATTGATGTCGTCCTTCAGGGTGCCGTAGCTCCGGAGCTGACTGTCGAGCACTGCTGCAATGGATTCCTTCGCCGCAGTCTCTGGAACCAGGCTGTCGCGCTCCTGTTCCAGGGCTTGCCTCTGCGCTGACACCTGAGCACCGAGGCTCGCTGCGAACTCGCTGGTCGCGGAGGACTCCTCACGCAGGGCCTCCGTATGGTTTCGTGCAGTCAAGACGAGCTAGCCTCCAAGGACAACCGCCGCGATGCCCCCAATGAGCACAGGCGGATAAAGCATCTCTGTAACTGGCCGTGGCTTTGGCTGGTAGACGTCCGGCAGCGCGTTGAAGTTGATGCGGCAATATGCACTTGCTCCCTTCGCTGCGGTCTCCTTCAGAGCCAGCCCGATTGTGGGCGCGTGCAGGTATGGCAGGAATCCCGTGGGGCTTTCGACAGGTGTCTCTATCGGCTCGACATGCCTCGCGACGCGGCCCAGCAGCTTATTCCATGAGTCCTGCGCATCGCCCAGCTCTCCTGCGACAAGGAGTGGGATGTCGTCCGACAGCGGCGCGTCGGGATGGCCGGAGTTGTAGAACGTGACCGCTCTCTGAAGCTCCTGTTTGACCACCGGCAGCTTGTCCTCGGTGGAGGCAGTTCTGGATACCGGCACGCTACGGACCACTTCGGGCATGCCATCCATCTTGACCACGATGTCGAGGCTGGTTGCTTGCAGGTCGACGATGAGGGCATTCGGCTGGGCCGTTGCCCTTGCGAGCGCAAGTGGAGCGATGTCCATGAGGTGCGGGTTCAGCCCTGCACGGCGCAGTGTGCGGATGAGGGCGTCAACGGTACTGCGGGCCGCAGCCGCGACGTATACGAGGGTCTCGCCGGGCTTGCCCGGCAGTTCCTGCCACGAGATGTAGAGCTGGTCCAGGGGCACGCCCAGCGCCCTGCTCGCCTCCCTTCGAACGGCCTCCGGCAGTACGTTGCGGGGCAACTCCGGCAGTGTGAGTAAGCGGTACATACAGTTGATGCCGTTGATACCTGCCACCACGCGCGAAGAGCCGAATAGTCCATTTGCCCGTAGCGAGCGTAGGCGGGTGGCAACCTCAGCTTCGTCAACGATGAAGCCATCCTTCACGAGGCCGGCTTCGAGTGGCTCTGTCGTCCACTGCCGTGGACGCTTGCCGCCCATGCTCAGCACTCGTATTGCTGAGTCGTCTATGTAGACTGCGGTGGCATCACGGGCCATGCTACGTCGCCTCCTGAGGCAGGTAGAACACTCGCAACTGAAGTGACATCGTGGACATCTCGTTCGTTGTGCCCTCTTCGGGGGGCGTTGGCATGTTCATGTCGATGAAAGCGATAGTCCCCGACTCAAAGGAATCGCTGACTTTGATGATGAAGTTGAGAAGCTGAGGCGGCACAGCGGCCTCGGCATCCACGTCCAGGGTGTATGTCGTGAACGTAATGCCCTCTACGTCTTCGTTCTGTGGCCCCGCGCAGACTGCGCGGGTGATTGTGACATCGGCCTCCGCGGCGGCCCTGTACAGCCTCTCCTCTATCTCGATGGAGTGCACGTAGGTCTGGTATTTCGCGGCCAGTGACTTCGAGCGCAGGTCTGCAGTTTCCGCCCTGTTCTCAAGGTCGGCTATCTCCGCCTCCAGTTGTGACAGGTCGATTGCCCTGAACACATCAAGACTCTGGTTGGACTGTGCGATGGAGGCGAGGAGGTCTTCCTGCTCAGACTTGAGCCGGTTGTAGTAGACGAAGCTCATGGCGAGCAGTCCTACTATGATGCCGACGGTGAGAACCCATCGGACTGCAGGGCTTGGTGTTGGGAGTCGTGCCATATGTTCAGCTTCCGTCTGGAACGTACGGATGCAGTTTAGTAGTGACCACACGCGAAGTCAATAGTCGAGTGTCGTTGTGTAGATGGTCTACGATACTGGTCAGTCCGTGGGGGGGCAGGGCGGAATCGCGTGGTGGTCAGGGTACAGTTGCGTGATTTTCCCGGAGGGGCGGACCTCTGTGTCCGCCCGTGGTGGAGTGTGTCGTTCGGGGCTGTGTTTGGCCTTTGTGGCGTTGCGTGACGACAGGGCGACGGGCCAGGCATGCCAGGCCCCTACATTTGGACCGCCCCCCACACACGGGCGACCACGGGTGGGGGGGCGGTTTCAACATCCGGAAACCACCACACCACCCCGATTACCACGGGCGGATCTGTAGGGGCAATGCATGCGTCGCCCGTCGGGTGATGTGCGAATCAGGGCTGTGTTGGCCTTTGCGACGGCGCGCGGCGACACGGGGACGGGCCAGGCATGCCAGGCCCCTACATTCGGACCGCCCCCCGGTGATCCCACGGGCGGACACGGAGGTCCGCC
>JAUVYD010000148.1 GCA_030603265.1 Dehalococcoidia bacterium | reverse complement strand
AGGTGGTCGGCGAGCAACTGAGGGAGATGATGCCATGGACGAAGAAGTAGACATTAGCGGCGACGACGGGAACCACCCGTCGGACAACTCACCGAAAGGAGCACGGATGAGCGGTAGAGTGATTATCTTCGATACAACGCTGAGAGATGGGGAGCAGTCGGCGGGGACGAGCCTTACGCCCCAGGAGAAGCTTGCCATCGCGCGGCAACTCGACAAGCTCGGCGTTGACGTCATCGAAGCTGGTTTTCCTATCAGCTCGCCGGGTGACTTCCATGCGGTGCAGCTCATTGCGAGCGAGTTGCGACGCCCCATCATCTGCGGGTTGGCACATTGCAGGCCGGCAGCCATCGACAGGGCATGGGAGGCCATAAGCGGGGCAGAGCACCCGCGTATCCACGTCTTCCTCTCAGCCTCCGACATACAGCTCGCTCACATGCTCAAGAAAAGCCGCCAGGAGGCGCTCGAGATGGCCCGGGAGATGGTGGCGCGGGCCAAGGGATACACGGAGGACGTGGAGTTCTCCCCGATGGACGCAACGCGGGCGGAGCCGGACTTCCTCTTTCGGCTGCTCGAGACCGTCATCGATGCGGGGGCAACGACCATCAACATCGCGGACACCGTCGGTTACAGCACGCCGAACGAGTTCGGCGCCCTCATTGCCGCGGTCATGGCCCGGGTGCCCAACATCGACCGTGCTTGCGTCAGCGTCCACTGCCATGATGACCTGGGCATGGCTGTCGCCAACAGCCTGGAGGCTGTGCGCAGGGGGGCACGTCAGATCGAGTGTACGGTCAACGGCATCGGCGAGCGTGCAGGCAACGCGGCCCTTGAGGAGGTCGTGATGGCGCTGAAGACCCGACACGACATATTTGGTTTCAGTACCGGCGTCGACACGACTCGCATCTACAAGACCAGCCGCGTTGTCAGTGACCTGTCCGGCTTCATGGTGCAGCCTAACAAGGCGATAGTCGGCGGCAACGCCTTCCGTCACCAGTCCGGCATCCACCAGGACGGCATGGTCAAGGAAGCCTCGACATACGAAATTATGGACCCGCGCTCGGTCGGGATACCGGCCAGCAGCCTCGTGCTCGGCAAGTTGAGCGGAAAGCATGCTTTCCGCGAACGGCTCGCGGAGTTGGGCTTCTCTCTGGAAGAGGAAGCCCTCGGTCACGCCTTCCGTGCGTTCAAGGAGCTTGCTGACAAGAAGCGAGAGATATCCGACCGTGACCTGGAATCGCTGGTCAGCGAGGAGTTGCGCAGCCAAATCGAAGTGTACCGGCTGGACCACGTCGACGTGTCCTGCGGCGACCGCAGTCTACATTCCGCTGCCGTTCAACTCACCGGTCCGACCGGAGAGATACTGTCCGATGCGGCGCTGGGCACAGGCCCCGTGGATGCCATGTACAAGGTTATCAACCGCATCGTCGGCATTCCCAACACGCTCGTGGAGTTCAGCATCAACGCCAATACCGAAGGAATGGATGCTATCGGAGAGGTGTTGATACGTATCGAGAGCGACGGCGTGATGTACACCGGCCGCGGCGCCTCGACAGACATAGTCGTCGCGAGCGCAAAGGCGTACATGAACGCCCTCAATCGCCTCATTCTCTCCAAGCAGGCCAGGGGAGAGATGCAAGTGCCAGAAGCTCCGAGCAAGAAACCGGCGCTTCGGGGGGCTGTCTAGTGGCGACAATAGCAGAAAAGATACTCGCAGCTCACGCCGGACGGGAGAGCATCTCCCCCGGCGAGTTGGCCAACGTCTCCGTTGATGTCGTGCTGGCCAACGACATCACCGGACCGATTTCAATCAAGGAATTCCGGAAGCTCGGTGTATCCCGCGTGTTCGACCCGGCGAAGGTGGTCATGGTCCCGGACCACTTCATCCCCAACAAGGACATCGCATCCGCCATACAGGCGAAGGCCCTGCGCGATTTCTCCCGGGAACAAGGTCTCGTGTACTTCGAGACGGGGCGTGCCGGCATAGAGCACGTTCTGCTGCCTGAGCAGGGCCTCGTCGGCCCGGGACAGGTCGTCATCGGGGCTGACTCCCACACGTGCACGTACGGTGCGCTTGGCGCCTTCGCCACGGGAATGGGCTCGACGGATATCGCCGTAGCCATGGCAACCGGCGATATATGGATGAAGGTGCCTCCCACTATCAAGTTCGTGTTCCACGGACAGCTACAGCCATGGGTGGGAGGCAAGGACCTCATCCTCCACATCATCGGCGACATCGGCATCGATGGCGCGCTCTATGCTGCGATGGAGTTCCACGGCAAGGCAATCACGTCGCTCAACATGGACGGCCGCTTCACGATGGCGAACATGGCCATCGAGGCCGGGGCGAAGGCAGGCATCTTCCCCGTTGACGCTGCGACCGAAGCGTACGTGGCCGCCCACCCACCCACGTCCGGCCCCAGGCCTATCGTCAGCTACACAACCGACAGCGACGCCGACTACTCCCGTGTCATCGAGTACGACGCCGGCAACATAGAGCCGTGCGTGGCCTTCCCGCACCTGCCTTCCAACGTCAAGCCGCTGAGCCAGGCAGGCACGGTTCCCATCGACCAGGTCGTCATCGGCAGCTGCACTAACGGCAGGCTCGGCGACCTCCGAATCGCCGCGGATATCCTCCGCGGGCAGACGATTCACCCGGACGTGCGGTGCATCGTCATACCGGGCTCCCAGCGCGTCTACGGCGACGCCTTGGATGAGGGCCTTCTGCGCGTCTTCGTGGATGCGGGAGCCGTCGTCAGCACGCCCACCTGCGGCCCCTGCCTCGGAGGATACATGGGGGTCCTCGCTCCGGGCGAGCGCTGCCTTTCAACAACGAACCGCAATTTCGTGGGCCGCATGGGCAGTCCGCAATCCGAGGTCTACCTTGCCGGACCGGCAGTTGCAGCCGCGAGCGCGATTGCCGGCCGCATCGCCGGCCCCGCGGAACAACCATCCACCAGACAGGAGGTGCCCGAAAGGTGATACTGCAAGGCAGGGCGCACAAGTACGGTGCAGATGTGGATACGGATGCCATCATTCCGGCGAGATACCTGAACGTGTCCGAACCGGCACTGCTCGCCGAGCACTGCATGGAAGACATCGATCCGGGGTTCAGACAGCGCGTCAGCAAGGGCGACATCGTCGTAGCAACCTCCAACTTCGGCTGCGGCTCCTCACGAGAGCACGCGCCGATTGCCCTTGCGGCATGCGGCGTCTCCTGCGTCATCGCCCACAGCTTCGCACGCATCTTCTTCCGCAACGCGATCAACATAGGGCTCCCCCTTCTTGAGTGTCCCGAGGCTGTCGGCGCGTGCGAGGCGGGTGATATACTGGAGGTCGACCTGGCCCGCGGAGAGATCTCCAACCGGACGAGGGGCACAACCTGCACAGCCAAACCCTACCCCGAGTTCATGACGGGCATCATCGACGCAGGCGGCCTCATACCCTACACAAGACGCAGATTGGAGGGCGGACACGCATGAGCTTCAACATCGCAGTGCTTCCCGGTGACGGCATTGGGCCCGAGGTGACAGAAGAGGCGCAGAAGGCACTCGTCGCAGTCGCAGGACGTTTCGGACACAGCTTCGAGTTCACTCGGGGGCTGGCCGGAGGCGCGGCGCTCGACGCGCAGGGCACCCCGCTGACTGATGAGACGCTCGCGCTGTGTCAGCAGTCCGACGCGATACTCTTCGGTGCGGTCGGAGGGCCGAAGTGGGACAACCCACAGGTTGACCTGCGACCGGAGCAGGCGCTCTTCAGACTGCGCAAGACCTTGGACCTGTTTGCCAATCTTCGGCCCGTGAGGGCGTTCCCAATGCTCTCGGAGAAGAGCCCGCTGCGACCCGAAATCGTGCGTGGCTCCGATATCATCATCGTGAGAGAGCTGGCAGGTGGGCTGTACTTCGGCCAGCCCAAGAAGCGCTGGGAGACGGAGGAGGGACGGAGGGCGGTAGACACGATGGACTACTCTGACAGGGAGATTGCGCGAATCGTGCGCGTCGCCTGCGAGTTGGCCCGTAGACGCCGCAACAGGGTCGTCTCTGTCGACAAGTTCAACGCCCTCATTAGTTCCCGGCTGTGGCGGCAGGTCGCAACGGAGGTAGCACAGGAATACCCGGACATCGAGTTGTCCCACATGCTCGCGGACACGTTCTCCATGCAGCTCGTGACAAACCCGACTTCGTTCGACGTTGTCGTGACAGGCAATGTGTTCGGCGACATATTCACCGATGAGGCCGCCGTTCTCGCCGGTTCCATGGGGCTACTGCCGTCGGCAAGCCTCTGCGGCCTCCCGACGGGAAGGACTCTCGGACTCTACGAACCCATCCATGGCTCGGCGCCGACGATAGCGGGTCAGGGAATCGCGAACCCCCTGGCCGCGATACTGAGTGCCGCCCTGTTGCTGCGCTACTCTCTCGACCTTGAGGTAGAGGCAAAGGCCATCGAGGACGCTGTCCTGGCGGTGCTCGAATCCGGCCACCGGACCATCGACATCCTGACTACGGGCGGCACCAATGTCGGCACGAAGGAGCTGGGCGCCCTCGTCGTGGAGAAGCTACTCTCGTGAGGTGGCGTGTCAACTCATACAAGAATGTTACCGAAGAGGGGCCGCTCACTCATTTAGAAATGTTACCGAAGGAGTGCCACCTCCTTTGAGTCAGTTGTAGTGATGGACCATGGATAGTCCCACAGCCGTTCTATCGCCTGGTAGA
>JAUVYD010000014.1 GCA_030603265.1 Dehalococcoidia bacterium | reverse complement strand
TCTACCAGGCGATAGAACGGCTGTGGGACTATCCATGGTCCATCACTACAACTGACTCAAAGGAGGTGGCACTCCTTCGGTAACATTTCTAAATGAGTGAGCGGCCCCTCTTCGGTAACATTCTTGTATGAGTTGACACGCGCGATATCTGCACACGCAAGGTATACACCCATTGCCGAAAGAAAAACGACGGTGATATACTGTGTCGGTTAGTTAGGGGTCTTGGTTTTGGCCCCGTCTCCTGACTCCTTAAGGAACAGGCTATTGCAGCGAGTCAATCAACCACGAACGCAACAGGACTTGTTCCGACGTATGCCCCCTCAGTCTACCCCGCTCAAGAACACAGACTACCGCTAAGGAGTGTGCTATGGCCAGTGACATAACCGGTGGCGTGCAAGCGATGGAGGCGGAGGCAGCGCGGGTACTCGACGAGGCGAAAGCCAAGGCAAGCGATATCGTCCAGAAGGCGCGCGATGAGTCCAGGAAGATGGCCGATGCCGAGCTTCGTCTCGACGACGTGAAGGCAGAGTGCGCCAGCGTAGTGGAAGAGGCCAGCCGGAAGGCGGAGCGTGATGTGAAGGAGGCGGAGCAGCAAGCGGCTGACATCAAATCGAGCGCCGGCAAGAAGGCCGACCAATATGCGAAGATGATTGTCAGCATAGTCATCGGAGAGAAAGCGGCATAATGGGCGCCATCGTCAACACTCCCGAACCCATGAGCCGCATGCGCGTGGTCACGTCAAAGGACCTCGCCGGTCAGACGCTCAAGGTGCTTCAGCGGGTTGGCGTCCTCCACGCAGAAGAGAGCTCTGAACTCAACCCGGTTGACCGGGAGGCCATCGAGAAAGAGAGAAGACAGGTCAGCGAACTCCTGGCGAGTATCGACGACGTTCTCGCATACATTCACGATGAACGGATTGTTCGATTGAAGGAGGACCTTGACGTCTTCTACACTCGACCGCTCGGCGAAATCGGTGAGGACACCGAGAGACTCTGCACAAAGCTCGGGACCATGCACCAGCGAGTCCAGAAGCTCCAGTCGGAACAACAAGCACTGGCGCAACTCAAGGATGTCGTCAGCGCGCTGGCGCCAAGGGTGGACCTCTCCCTCGCAGATCTCGATTTCACGGGAAAGCACCTCTTCTCGCGACTTGCTGCAATCCCCCGCGATGTCTTCCAGTCCATGGGCTCCCGGTTCGAACAGCGGACGCTGAGCCAGGAGACCGTCGAGAGTGGTGACAATACGTATATCTACTTCATCGCCAAGTCGAGCGAGATGGCTGCGCTTGAGGCACTTGTCAGCGACAACAGCGGTACACTCGTATCGGTCCCCCACGAGGACGTGCCTCTGAAGGACTTCGCCGTAAAGGCCGACAAGGATTCGGCACGACTCTCAACGGAGTTGGCACACGTACAGGCTGATATCGAGGCGAAGACAACCGAGAACCTCGAGAAGCTCGTTCTGCTGCGCGAGGCACTGTTTGCAGAAAACCAGAGGCTCGGTGTGCTTGAGCAAGCCTGCGAGGCCAAGTACGTAACACTCATCGAAGGATGGGTGCCCGAGGGTGGTGTAGACCTTGCAATCGGTGACTTGAGAGAGGAAGTCGGGTACGTCTACATAGAAACGAGAGCAGCACAACCCGATGAGGAACCCCCCAGCAAGTATCGCAATCTCAAGGCACTGAGGCCTTTCCAGATAGTCGTGGACCTGTTCGGGACTCCCAAGTACCGGGAGTGGGACCCGACTCCCATTATCTCCTATTCCTTCGCGTTCTTTTACGGCGTCATGCTGGGAGATGCCGTGTACGGCCTTCTCCTCATAGTTCTAACCAGGTTCGCGTTGCCGAAGCTCGTTGACGACTCCCAGACCGACGGGTTCAAAGTGTTTCAAACACTGCTGTATATAAGCGCCGGGTCTGCAGTCGTCGTTGGCGTTCTGACCGGCACCTATCTGGGTGATTTCTTCCCCCGGTTCTTGAACGCACCCAACCTTGCCCTGTCACAGCCCATCCAGGCAATCTACCTCGATACCATGAAGTTTATTGTAGTCTCCCTCATGGTTGGCCTCGTTCACGTCAACATAGGTCACCTGCTGATGCTCATCAGGGGATGCAAGGAGAAGCAGAGGCACCTCGTACTCGGACGGGCAGGACTGTTTGTGCTCCAGATTGCGGGCATCCCATGGATTATGCATTTCATCGGAGCTGACCTGCTGCCGCTGGCTGAGAGCACGTACTCCATTCTCCTGTACACCGTGTCCGGTGGAGTCGTGCTGATCATCATCGCCTCTGTGATGGAGAAAGGCCCATTCCTTGGCAGCATCTTCTGGATATTCGATATCACGGGGATACTTGGCGACGTCATGTCGTACGCGCGGCTCGCCGGCGTCGGTCTGGCAACATACTATCTCGCGTACTGCTTCAACATGATGTCCACTCTTATCGCCAACATGCTGCCGGCAGGAATGCTGCGACTCGTACTCGGAACGATTATCGCCTTGTTGATCCTTCTGTTCGGGCATACCCTCAACCTGGTTCTCAGTTCGATTACGTGCTTCGTCCACTCCCTTCGGCTGTGCTTCGTCGAGTTTCTCTTCAAGTTCTACGAAGGGGGCGGCAGGACCTACAGTCCGCTGCGGCTTCGCAAGCGCGAGTTCGTAGCAGTGAAAGCTCAAGCATGAACGGAGTGAGTGAGAAATGCTGGTAGATCAGGCAGCGCTGGCTACTCTTGGCGGGGGCATCGCTCTGGCCGGTGGCCTGGCAGGGTCATCGCTTGGTGTTGCCATTTCGGGAGCTGCGGGAGCGGCCGTCCTGGGACAGGATTCGAGGCAGCTCCGGAACGTGATTATCCTGGCTGCTCTGCCGATGTCACGGGCATTCTACGCGTTTATCTTCCTTATCCTCGTAATCACGTCTGCCATTCCAGCGATTGGCAGCATGGGCGACCCCAGTGGGAGCGGATTCGCTATCTGCGGGATAGGAATCATGGCTTCTCTGGCTTTCGGCGTTTCCGGGGCCTACCAGGGATCGGTGTGCGCGGCAGGCATTGCAGGCCTCTCCAAGACGGGGGGCCGCAACCTCACCAACGCGATAATGCTTGCTGTGTTCGTCGAACTGCTCGCTGTGCTCGGCCTCGTGTTCAGCATAATGGCTCTCAGCATACTGGGGTTGATGTAATTACCGGCAACAGAAACCTAGATTCGGAGGTGTACGATGTTGATTAGTCCTGAATCCCTCGCTGTGCTGGGTGGGGCCCTGGCCCTTGGCGGCGGCCTGGCGGGATCGTCGATAGGGCTTGGATGGGCAGGCTCAACGGCGGCTGCCACTCTGGCTGAGGAGCCGGGTCAGCTGCGGAACGTCATCGTCCTGGTGTCACTACCAATGACTCAGACGTTCTACGGTCTCATCATCCTGATTCTGATTCTCACAAGCGTAATCCCCAATATCTCGGCCATGCCAGATCCCGCTGGTGCCGGGTTTGCGGTCTTCGCGTGCGGGCTCATAGCAGCTTCCGCCGAGTGCGTCTCCGCAGCCTACCAGGGCGCAGTGTGCGCCTCCGGCATCTCTCTCCTCCCGAAAACAAAAGGTCGCATACTCACAAACGCCATGATGCTGGCAGTGTTCGTGGAACTGCTCGGGGTTCTGGGACTGGTGTTCACAATCATGGCTCTGAGCATGCTGGGCCTGTTCTAGAAAGCTGCCTGAGGTACTGAGCAAATGCAGAAAATCAGCGAAGCCGTAGTTGACAAAGTAAAGGCAGAAGCCCAAAGCATCGTGAGCGAGGCCGAGGAAGAGGCGAAGAAGGAACTTGAGAAGGCAAGAAACCAGCAAGACGTGAAGGTGAAGGCGGAGAAACGCCGACTTCTCAAGGACGCTCAGGAAGAGGCCGCTCGCGTCGCGTCGCAGAGTGCGATACAGCAGCACCGGGACATGGCCGCTGCCAAGGCGTCGGTGCTGGACGACATTGTGAAACGGGCACAGGCCGATCTCAAGAAGACTTCGACGAAGCCCGACCTCACAGCCTATCTCATAGGCGATGCCATCAGTGGTCTTGGGTCAGACAAGGCTACGATTTCCGTCAGTCACCATGACATCGCCATGGTCAAAGAGCTTGTCAAGAACGACAAGCGTCTCTCCGCCATGGTTCTGGATGTGACCGAGTGTGACTGCGACGGCGGCGTGATTGCCACCAGCGAAGACAAGAAGACCGCCGTTGACAATACGTACTCCACCAGGCTTGAGATGCTATTGCCTCGCCTGTTACCCGAAATCAGCAAGGACCTTTTCTGACCACACTGACGTAAGGAGCGCACGGTGCTCGATCCAAGATACGCATATATGTCGGCCTACCTCAAAGCGGAGGAGCCGAAGATGGTTGCAGGGAATCATCTTGACCGCCTGTCACGCACTACGAACGTGGCAGATGCGCTTGGCGTCATTCGCGAGACAGACATCGGCGCATACCTGGAAGGGACAACCTTCCGGGGATTCGAAGACATAGACCAGGCCATGTGGACATACTTCGCAGAGCGTATCGCATACATCGAAGCCTTCAAGTATATGCCTGCCGATATGCGCAGTGTGTCCCGGTCGTTCATCGTCAAATACGATGTCATAAACGTCAAAGCAACTCTGCAGGGCATCGTAACGGGTGAGAAGACCCCGTTGATTCCGATTGGCGCGATATGTGATGCAGGGTTCCTAGATGATCTGAACGAATCTGAGACGATGCAGGACGTGGCCGACGTGCTTACGCAGAGCCTCCTGCCTGACTTCGTGCCGGCCATCAAGGCATATGACCCGGCCGGCGGGGCCAAGGCGAAGATTGCTGTCGAGTCCAAACTCGAGGGCGAGTACTTCCACCAGTTCCTCAAGACGGCCAGCGAAGTCCGCGAGGGCGCTGCACTCGGCAAAGCTTACGGCCTTGTCATCGACCTCACAAACCTCGGAATCGCCTGCAGGGCAGTTGTCGAGGGCGTCGGTCCCGCAGCGGGCGACTACCTCATCGCCGACGGCTACATTATCAACGAGAAGACCCTCAGGGACGTATTGCCATACAAGCTCCCGGACATCGCGCGCCGACTCGACAGCCCGCAGCACAGGGACATCGCAAGCGAGATTGCCAGCGCCTACGACAAGTCAAGGTCAGTCACCGTCGTCGACGAAGTGCTTGAGAAACACAAGTATGCGGCGCTGCGTGATTTCCTGTCCCCCAGGGCTCTGTCCCCCCTTGTGATGGCCTGGTATCTGGTCCTCAAGGAAACCGAGCTGAGGAATCTCAGATTGCTGTTGAAAGCTATCTACGACGGCATAGCCGTTGAAGAGGTCAAGAGGTACCTGCTGCTATGAATGAGTCTTCCGTGAGGAATCTGGAGATTGCTGTCATAGGTGACCAGGAATTGGTCAGTGTGCTACGACTGGCAGGCATCAGAAAGACCCACGCCATCTTGATCGAGCGTAACGCCGCCGAGGAAGTACGAAGCACACTGCAGGAGTATGTGTCTGACCCCGATGTCGGCGTCGTCATACTTCTTGAGGAATTCGCAGACATTGCGGGCGACACGGTTGCACGGATCAGGCAGAGCAAGAGCGTTCTGCCGGTCATAGTCGAAGTGCCGTCAAAACACGGGACAAAGCACCCTGACGTCGTTGGCTATTACAAGCGGTTCACTCGCGAATTCCTGGGCTTCGAGATCGAGATCTAGCCATAACCAGTGTGCCGCTGTGAACCGAGTCGAGCAGTCTTAGGAGGTTACAGACATGGGAAAAATCTGGAGGGTATCCGGACCTCTGGTCATCGCCAACGAGATGAGAGGCTCGCAGGTATATGAGGTCGTCGAGATTGGCGAAGACGGTATTGTTGGGGAGGTCATAGGTCTCGACGGAGACAAGGCTGTTATTCAGGCACACGAGGAAACCCTCGGGCTGAAGACGGGCGAAGACGTTCGCCCCACAGGCAAGATCCTCAGCGTCGAGCTGGGTCCCGGCCTTCTGGGCTCCATCTACGACGGTCTGCAGAAGTCGCTTCTGCCGATGGCCGAACAGACCGGGGCCTTCATCAAGCGCGGCGCGAAGTCGCCCGCCCTTCCCCGTGACGTCAAGTGGCCGTTTACTCCCACAGTCAAAGTCGGCGATGTGGTCGAATACGGCGACATCATCGGGACTGTACCGGAAACTCCTCTCGTGGAACACAAGGTCATGGTGCCTGTGGGAATCAGCGGCACAATCAAGCACATAAGGGAAGGCGAGTACACCATCGAGGAGACGGTAGCGGTCGTCGAGAAAGACGGCAAGACGCATGAGCTTACTCTCATGCAGGAGTGGCCGGTACGCAAGCCGCGGCCATACCTCAAGCGTCAGAGCCCCTCAGGACTGCTGACAACAGGCATGCGTATTCTCGACTACATGTTCCCCCTCGCGATGGGCGGGAAGGCCGCAATCCCCGGCGGGTTCGGCACTGGCAAGACCGTGGCACAGCAGCAGCTCGTGCGCTGGGCTGACACCGCGCTCAACATCTACGTGGGCTGTGGTGAGCGAGGCAACGAGATGGCTGACGTGCTATTCAGTTTTCGACAGCTCAAGGAGCCAAAGACCGGGAGGCTCCTTCAGGAAAAAGAGATCTTCCTAGCCAATACCTCCAACATGCCAGTCGTCGCGCGAGAGGCTAGCATCTTCGTTGGAGTGACAATGGCCGAGTACTACCGCGACATGGGCTACAACGTCCTGCTTGTAGCGGATTCCACGTCGCGCTGGGCCGAGGCCATGCGGGAGATGGGTGGCCGCCTTGAGGAAATGCCGGGTGAGGAGGGCTTTCCCTCATACATGGGGTCCAGACTCTCCGGATTCTATGAGAGAGCCGGCATGATTGACTGCCTCGGCAGTCCGAACCGCACAGGCTCAGTCACGGTTGTTGGAGCAGTCAGTCCGCCAGGAGCGGACTTCAGTGAGCCCGTTACCCAGAACACGCTGCGCATCGTGGACGCGCTCTTCGCGTTGGATGTAGGGCTCGCCAACAAGAGACACTTTCCTGCCATCAGCTGGCTCACAAGCTACAGCCTGTACGTCGATGCCGTGAAGGACTGGTGGAACACCTTCGACCGAGGCTGGGAGGAGACGCGTGGCGCGGCGCTGCGCATACTGCAGCAGGAAGCAGAGCTTGAGGAAATCGTCCGGCTGGTCGGCCCCGAGGCCCTCCCTGATAGTGACAAGCTTCTCCTGCTGGTCTCCAGGATGATTCGCGAGGACTTCCTGCAGCAGAGCGCCTACAGCGATGCGGACACGTACTGCAGTCCGGGCAAGGCTGGTCTGATGCTGAAAACCATCCTCAAGTTCCATGAGTCGGCGCAGAACATGCTGAATGGCGGTGCGGGCTACGAGACGATACGTACTTCACCTATCATCTACCGCATCGCGAGAATGAAGGAGATAACGAACGACGAGTTCGCGGACAGGTGCAAAGAGCTATGGGCGGAGATGGATGAGACGCTCGTGGCCCGCACACGCGCCTGAGGACTCATCAAAGACCCGGCAAGGCACGAGAAGGAGGAAGCTCATGGAGCTATCTGGACTCTACGTACGTGAAGGCAAGGCAATCAGCAAGGCAAAGGGCGCCCTTGTGATTGCTGAACGGATTCCTGGCACCAAATACAACGAGGTCGTTGACGTCGTGTTGAGCAACGGCGATGTCAAGACCGGCCAGGCAATCGACATCAGCGAAGACGCTACGGTCATCCAGGTCTTTGGCGGCGTCAGCGAGGTAGACCTGAAGGGCTCTAAGATCAGGTGCAAGGGGGAGACGCTCAAGCTGCCGGTGTCAGTTGACATGCTTGGACGCATCTTCAATGGCATGGGCAAGCCCATCGACGGTGGGCCGGCCATCATCCCCGATGAATACCTCGACATCAACGGCGAGGCCATCAATCCAGCGTCGCGGCAGCCACCTGCTGAGTTCATCGAGACGGGCATTTCCTCCATCGACGGGCTCAACGTGCTGGTTCGAGGCCAGAAGCTCCCGCTGTTCAGCGGCTCCGGACTACCACACAACCGGCTGGCGGCACAGATAATCCGGCAGGCCACAGTGAAGGGCACGGACGAGAAATTCGCCATCGTGTTCGGCGCCATCGGAATCAGCTACGACGATGCCGCGTTCTTCATGAGCAATCTTGAGCGAACCGGGGCACTTGAGCGCGCAGTTGCATTCATAAACACGGCGTCCGACCCGGCCATCGAACGAATATCCACACCACGACTTGCACTCACTGCCGCAGAGTACCTTGCGTGGAAACACGACATGCACGTCCTCGTCATCCTCACAGACATGACGAACTACTGTGAGGCCCTGCGCGAACTCTCTTCAATGCGAGAGGAAATCCCATCCCGCCGTGGCTATCCCGGCTACATGTACACAGATCTTGCGACCATTTATGAGCGAGCGGGCAGGATTATCGGACATGAGGGCTCGGTCACAATCATGCCGATTCTTACAATGCCGGACGATGACATCACGCATCCGATACCTGACCTCACCGGCTACATTACCGAGGGACAGATAGTCATGTCCCGTAACCTCATGCGCAAAGGGGTGTATCCCCCTATCGATGTCTTCCTGTCGCTGTCACGAATGATGAAGGAGGGCATAGGCCCCGGCAAGACACGCGAGGACCACAACAACGTGTTCATGCAGATCTATGCGTCGTATGCGGAGGGCATCTATCTGCGCGAGATCTCTACTATCATCGGAGCGGATGCACTTGGCGACCGCGACAGGCTGTATCTCGAGAACGCCGACAGTGTTGAGCAGCGGTTCATCTCCCAGGGAGAACAGGATAAACGTAAGGTCGAGGATACCCTTGACATCGCGTGGGACCTGTTCTCGGTGCTTCCTGAAGAAGACCTCAAGCTGATCAAAGAGGACTTCATCAAGAAGTACCACCCGAAGCACGCTCAGGACGCCGGTATCAAGGCGCAGTAGGCTCCGTATGGCACAGCTCATCAAAGTACGGCCCACCAAGATTGAACTCGTCAAGCTCAAGAGGAGATTGGGCCTGTCCAGTCGCGTCCAGAAGATAATGAAGGACAGGTTGTCCATTCTCACGATGGAGTTCCTCCAGGCTGCCCGCGACACCGTCAGCGCCAAGAAGAAGGCGCTAGGCGCGATGACCGAAGCCTACAAGGCGATGACCATCGCGAGCGGCTACCACGGCTACGTCGCGCTGCAGAAAGAACTGGTTGCAAGCGAGGCAGACATCAGCGTCACGGCAGGACCCCGGAATGTGGCAGGTGTGCGGATTCCTTCCCTGGAATTCAACGAGCCGTCCGGCGGCCTCAGGGGCTACGACCTCGCACAGACGTCGTCTCTCGTAGACAGTGCGTCGGACACCGCGAGGGAGGCTCTGCGGGCCATCATCGAGCTGGCAGAACTTCAGCGGGGCCTTGAACTCCTCGGAGCGGAGATCAATCGAACCAAACGTATCACAAATGCACTTGAGTACATCATCATTCCCAACCTGCAGGCCACGATACGCTTCCTCAAGATGAAGTTCGAGGAGCGAGACAGGGAAGAAAAGGCTCGACTGAAGCGCGTGAAGGTCCTGCTGGCGAGGAAAGAGACATAGACATGTCCCTACCCCTCCCAGAACTCCGCGACGATACACAGCCCCAGTACGAGAGGTTCATTGACGCGTACCTCAGCAGTGAACTTCGCCTCGTCAACTCCGGGCTACCACAGCGTCGCAGGAGTCTCTCGGAACTCTTGAACGAGGCCCAGCCCCAGATACCCTGCACTGACGGAAGCCAACAGATGGTCAAGCGCTCAGAGTTGGAGTACCTCTCCAGTTTGCTTGATGCGCCCGACCGCGAGTCCCTGATGTTGCCGATTCTCATCGAGATGACAGGCGACCAGTCCGGGGCTATCGTCCTGTGCCCGGGTAGCGCCGAACAGAAGATCGTCTCGTCGGTGGTCGGAATGCACCTCGTGTGCGAACGACCGGGGCGACTGAGGATATACAAGCCTCAGCTTTCGTTGCTCAGGAGGAAGCTGAAGACCACTACCCAGTACATATTCTCCACACGGAGCAGTGACTAGGACACCCGCGTTGACAAAGCAATACGATACAGAGGATAATTAGCATTCCTATGGTAAAGATTCGACTCCGCCGCGTAGGCAGAAGACACAACCCCATCTACCGCGTTGTTGTAGCGGACAGCAGATCGCCTCGTGATGGTTCATTCATCGCAGTGATTGGTCACTACAACCCTCAGACAGACCCCGCTACCGTGCGAATAGACCGCGAACAGGCTCTGCTCTGGCTCTCCCGCGGGGCCAAGCCCACTGACACGGTCTCAAGCCTTCTCACCAAAGCCGGGATTTCCACGACTTCAGCCAGCCCCGACGGCGGTGAGTAGCCGCCACGCTAAGGAGATGCGATGAAGGAACTAATTGAGTATATCGTCAAGTCCATCGTCACAGATCCCGACAAGGTGAGCATCACCGAGGAAGACAGCGACGAAGGCTTGCTGGTCAAGCTGGAAGTCGCCCCTGAGGACAAGGGCAGGGTGATTGGCAAGCAAGGACGGGTCGCTGAAGCGATGCGCACCCTCCTGCGAGTCAAGGCAGCCAAGGAAGAGACCCGGGTACGGCTACAGATACTGTAGTCTTTCCCGACACTTCCCCAAGTTCAGAGACGCCTGGTTGCATACGTGGCTGACTTCTTCGCTACTTCCCGGCGTGAGTCCTGGTGGGGTCGTGACATGCTGAGCGCAGTCACCAAGACACCCGGCCATCAATATCCGCGGCAGAGTCACTCGAAAGCTCTGCGCCGGGCTCGACGCCGGTATCGGTCCGCAACCTTCAAGCGAACAAGCGCCCGCCGCAAGGCAGCCTCGGCTGCGGCCGAGTCAGTCTCAGGAGCACCCGCTCCCAGCAATTCCTCCGCACTCCTTCGGGCTTCCTCCGCACGCTGCATGTCGATTTCATCGGCACGCTCACATGCGTCTGCCAGAATGACCACGCCCTGAGATGTGACTTCGAGCAACCCGCCACTGACTGCCAGGTAGCGGTCTTCGGGCCCGGTTCGCAACATCAGTTCGCCGGCCCGGAGAAGCGTCACAAGCGTAGCGTGACCGGGCAGTATGCCTATCTGTCCCTCCACCGTTGTGGCCACAAGCGCATCGACAGTCATCGACAGGACGGTTCGTTCAGCGGTCAGGACGTCCAAATGCAACTGCGGCACGTGGCACTACCCCTCTCTCACGGATTCCGCCGTGGGCGATCCGCGGCTTCCTCAATCGACCCAATCATCCAGAACGCGCTCTCAGGTAGGTCGTCGTGCTTGCCGTCGAGGATCTCACCGAAACCTCGAACGGTCTCGCTCAAAGGCACGAACTTCCCCTTGATTCCGGTCAACTTCTCGGCCACGTGGAACGGCTGAGAACAGTATCGCTGGAGCCTCCTCGCTCGTCGCACAACCAGCTTGTCCTCTTCACTCAGCTCTTCGACTCCGAGTATGGCCATTATGTCATGCAATTCCTCGTATCGCTGCAGCGTGCGCTGCACTCCCCGTGCGACACGATAGTGCTCCTGCCCCACAGTGTCGCGGCTGAGTATTCGCGATGTCGACAGCAGAGGATCAACTGCAGGGTAGATACCAAGCTCTGCAATGGACCGGTCAAGGGCAACAATCGCATCCAGGTGGCTGTACGTCGCGACGACCGCCGGGTCCGTGTAGTCATCCGCGGGAACATAGATCGCCTGGAAGGAAGTGATGGAGCCGTTGCGCGTGGAGGTAATCCTCTCCTCCAGAGCAGCGATGTCGCTGGCCAGAGTGGGTTGATATCCCACCGCCGAGGGCATGCGCCCCAGCAGCGCAGACACCTCCATGTTGGCAAGCACATAGCGGTAGATATTGTCTACGAAGAACAGCACGTCCTGACCTTCAACTTCACGGAAGTACTCCGCCATCGTGGCACCTGTGAGGGCGACAAGCGCACGTACGCCAGGAGGCTCATTCATCTGCCCGAACACGAGAACCGTGTTCTGCAGCACTCCCGAGTCGCGCATCTCGAGCCACAGGTCGTTGCCCTCACGTGACCGTTCCCCCACGCCCGCGAAAACCGAGATTCCGCCGCGCTCGGTGGCTATGTTCCGGATAAGCTCCATGATGATGACGGTCTTGCCCACACCCGCCCCACCATAGGCTCCAACTTTGCCGCCTCGAGTGAACGGACTGACCAGGTCAATCACCTTGATACCGGTCTCGAGTACCTGTAGCGTGCTCTCCTGCTCTTCAAGAGAGGGAGGGTCGCGATGAATCGGCCAACGTGGCGCCGTCTCATCAATCGGCCCCAGTCCGTCAATCGGCTCACCAAGGACGTCAAGCAGCCGCCCCAGAGTGCTCCTGCCCACCGGAACGGTGATGGAACTCCCGGTGTCGTGCACTACAACATCTCGGGCAAGCCCTTCGGTAGGCGCGAGTGCAATGCACCTGACCCTGTGCTCACCAACATGCTGCCGCACCTCGGCGACAACGCGCCGCCCCTCATGCTCAAGTTGCAGTGCCTGGCCTATGGAGGGAATCCTTCCCACGGCGAACTCGACGTCGATGACAGTGCCTATCACCTGAACAACACGACCGCTAGCCATGCGCGCCCCTTGCCAGCAGCGCCTCAGCGCCAGCACTCACGTCGCACATCTCCTCAGTGACCGCCGCCTGTCGCAACTTGTTCATCTCGATCGTCATGCCCTCAGCCATCTCTCTGGCACTGTCGGTGGCGCTATGCATCGCCACCATTCGCGCCGAGTATTCCGATGCCACCAGCTCGAGACAAGCGTGGTAGATGCTTGCCTCAACGTACCTCGCGAGCAGTGCGTCAAGCACAAGGTCCGTGTCAGGCTCGTACAGGAAGTCACGGTCCGCAGCGGACTCCGAGACAACCGCTTCCACGGGCAACAACCTCTCCACCGTCGGCCGTTGTACCATGACGCTCACGAATCGCGGATAGCACATGTACACCTGGTCGGTTTCGTCGGTGGCGAACGTATCCGTCACAAGTCTGCACAGCGGCCGTATGTCAGCGATGCCGGGCCAGTCACCCGGCCGCGAGAACTCGGCCACCAGATCGAGTCGCGTGCGAACCGCGAATTCGCGTCCTTTCCTGCCGACCGTCACGACACCCACCGGCATCGGTTGGTCCAGAATGAACTGACCGAGAGCGTGATTCAGTCGGGAGTTGAGCCCCCCACACAGCCCCTTGTCGGTCGTCAAATGCACGACGAGGACACGTCCCATTTCCTGCCGATGCAGCCACGGATAGCCGCGACGCATCCGCGTGTCACCAGCCACCAGGCTCATCAACTCACTCAAGCGCATGGCATACGGCCGCGCGTCAAGGGCCCTCTGTTGGGCGCGCCTCATCCTGGCGCCTGCAATCATCTCCATGGCCCTTGTTACCTTGGCCGTCTCCCGGACGCTTCGTATCCGCCTGCG